>NZ_RZQG01000803.1:0-2752 GCF_003998635.1 Mesorhizobium sp. M7D.F.Ca.US.004.03.1.1 | reverse complement strand
CTCTTGATGCTGGACGAGGTCATCACCGGCTATGGCCGCACCGGCGAGTGGTTTGCCGCCCAGACGCTCGGCATCGAGCCCGACACCATCACCACGGCCAAGGCGCTGACGTCGGGCTACCAGCCGCTGTCGGCATTGCTGGTCGGCGACCGCATCGCTTCGACGCTGGTCGAGAACGGGGGCGAGTTCAATCACGGCTATACCTATTCCGGGCACCCGGTGGCCTGCGCCGTGGCGCTGAAGAACCTCGAGATCATCGAGCGGGAAGGGCTGGTCGATCGCGTCCGGAACGATACCGGCCCTTACTTCGCCAAGGCGTTGCAGGAGCGCATTGCCGGGCATGATCTGGTCGGCGAGGTGCGTTCGATCGGACTGATGGGCGCGATCGAGATCGTCAAGGACAAGGCGACCAAGGAGCGGTTCCTGCCGGCTGGAAGCGCGGCGGCGACACGATGATCCTGTCGCCGCCGCTGATCTGGACCCGTGATACGATCGACATGGCCTGCGACCGCATCTCGAAGGCGCTGGATCTGGCGCAGGCTGACCTGCGCAAGCGGTAGGGCTCGACCCTGGACCAGGCGTTCCTCAGCAGGGGAACGCCTGGCCTCGGGAACATGCTGAAGCGACGAGGGAACGAATTCCATCCCCAGCGCGTAGTGTGTGGGGCAGCGGCTGATTCGGCTGCGAGAAGGGGTTTGTTTGCATGAGAAAGACCGGCAAGAGCCGACGGACGCAAGAAGCGGCCAGCATTGGCGGTGACCTGATGCTGGCACCGCTGGTGGCGATGATGCGGCTGCCGTTGATGGCCATGGATGGCGGGAGCAGCCAGCCATGGAGCACGGAGACCGCGCGTGCGGTGAACGAGAAGACCGCGGCTATGGCCGAAGGCGCGTTTGCGGCGCAGATGTCTTTCCTGCAGTCGGCATCGCGGTTCTGGCCGGAAGTCTTTTCCGGTCGCACGCCGTCGCTGTTCAACGGTGTCGCCGCGGAGCGCTCGATCAGCGCCGCGCTGAAGCCGGCAAGCCGTGCCGTGAAAGCGAATTTTCGCCGGCTGTCCGACAAGACCTGACCGGGGTTGCAGAACTTTGATTTTGCGCATCGAGGAGCGCATGCGCTAGAACCAGTCGGTGCAGTTACCGATGGCGGACACGATGGCCGGACAACCGCTCAACCAGCCGGCTGAAATTCCAGCCGAACTCGACCGCTGGAACTGGGGCGCCTTCTTCCTCAACTGGATCTGGGGCATCGGCAACAGCACCTTCGTCGCGCTGCTGGCGCTGATTCCTGTCGTCAACATCATCATGATCATCGTGCTGGGTGCGCGCGGCAGCCGCTGGGCCTGGCAGAACCGCGCCTGGCGCGACGCAGAGCAGTTTCGCAAGACGCAACGCAACTGGGCAATCGCCGGCCTTGTCGTCTGGGTTGTCGGGATCGGCGGCTGCGCGACGATGGTCGGCAGCATTCCCTACGTCCTGAAAGGCAGCGATGCCTACCACATGACGATGGACAGACTTCGCGCCGACGACCGCGTCAAGGCCGCCCTCGGTGATGATCTGGCCGACAGTTTCTGGGTCGGTGGCCATCTCAATGTCAATGCGAATGGGGCTGGTGACGCCCAGTTCGGCATTCCGGTCCATGGCGCCAAGGGCAAGGGCACCGCCTACTCGACCGCTGTCCGAACGGCCGGGACGTGGAGCCTGCGCCTGCTGGTCGTCAGGGTCGAGGGAGCCGATGCGCCGATCGTGCTGATCAACGAAGATCATGTCCCGATCCCGAATGCTGCAATCGGAATATAGCAGGGCAAAGCGCAAGATCGCGGCCTATACGCGATGCGACAGCTGACAGTTCGGATGGCTTTGTGGCGAGCGCCGCGCGGCGAAGGTGGTCGCCGACTCACCCTATGATCCGGAAGGCGCCCGCGGGCGCATGTGAGGCATCCCGGAGTACGATCCGGGCGGTCGATGCCTCGAAACGCGCTGAAGGGCAAAACGCAAAAACCGCGCTCCATCGGGAACGCGGCTTTGCCAGATACGCATGGCGCTTCGCTACTCAAACACTTTGCGAAACTTACGGGCTCCGGTACGCGAGACCTGATCCGGAGCGCCGGGCGGATGCGATATGTCCGCCTCGCAATCCGTTTTATAGGGACATCGTTACCGCAGAGTTATCGAGAGCTTAAGCAAATCTAAATTTGCATTTTTTCTGCCGAAGAAAATCGGAAAAAGTCCGCCAAATCCGTTGGTTACGCTGGGTTACCCCTGAGAAAATTAATTATGCCGGAGAAATCCGTGCCGCCATGTCCCTGGGCGTTGAACAAGGCATAGAGCTGGGCTGCCTCGGCGCCAAGTGGCGTCACAGCACCGGCACTTTGCGCGGCTTCCTGGGACAATCTCAGGTCTTTCAGCATTAGTGCCGCTGCAAATCCTGGGTTGTAGTCCCTGTTTGCGGGCGAAGTCGGCACCGGGCCGGGCACCGGGCAATAGGTGGTCAAGGACCAGCATTGGCCCGACGAGGTCGAGGCGACGTCGAACAGCGCCTGGTTTGACAGACCGAGCTTTTCCGCCAGCACGAAGGCTTCGGCGACGCCGATCATCGAAATGCCGAGGATCATGTTGTTGCAGATCTTTGCCGCCTGTCCGGCGCCGTCGCCGCCGCAATGCACGATGCGGCCGGCCATCGGTTTCAGGACCGGCTCGGCAACGGCGAAGGCATCGTCGGAGCCTCCGGCCATGAAGGTCAGCGTGCCGGCCGC
>NZ_RZQG01000802.1:0-2756 GCF_003998635.1 Mesorhizobium sp. M7D.F.Ca.US.004.03.1.1 | reverse complement strand
CCTGATGAACATCCTCGACCGCTATCACGCCATGGAGTACGGCCCGGCGCCGGAGGCCCGCAACGAGGCCGACGCGTGGCTTGCCGCGCGCGATTTTTCCAAGGCGCTGTTCATCGGCGGCGACTGGAAAGCCGCTTCCGGCGGCAAGACCTTCGAGACCCGCGAGCCCTCCTCCGGCAAGCTGCTGGCCAAGGTCTCGGACGCCAGTGCCGCCGACATCGACGCGGCGGTTGCAGCGGCCACCAAGGCGCTGCCGAAATGGAGCGCCAGTTCGGGCTACGTCAGGGCGAAAGTGCTTTATGCCATCGGCCGCGCCATGCAGCGGCATCAGCGCCTGTTCGCGGTGCTTGAGACCATCGACAATGGCAAGCCGATCCGTGAAAGCCGCGACATCGATGTGCCGCTGGCGATCCGCCATTTCATCTATCATGCCGGCTGGGCGCAGGCACTGGACAGGGATTTCCCCGGCCAGAAGGGTGTCGGCGTCGTCGGCCAGATCATCCCGTGGAATTTTCCGCTGCTGATGCTGGCCTGGAAGATTGCGCCGGCACTCGCCGCCGGCTGCACCGTGGTGCTGAAGCCGGCCGAATTCACGCCTCTGACATCAATCCTGTTCGCAGAGATCTGCGAGCGCGCCGGCGTGCCGAAAGGCGTCGTCAACATCGTCCAGGGCGGCCCGGAGGCGGGAGCGGCCATCGTCAACCATCCCGGCATCCAGAAGATCGCCTTTACCGGCTCTTCCGAGGTCGGCAAAATCATCCGCAAGGCCACCGCCGGGTCAGGGAAAAAGCTGTCGCTGGAGCTCGGCGGCAAATCGGCCTTCATCGTCTTCGAGGATGCCGATCTCGATAGCGCGGTCGAGGGACTGGTCGACGGCATCTGGTTCAACCAGGGTCAGGTGTGCTGCGCCGGCTCGCGGCTTTTGGTGCAGGAAGGCATCGCCGATGCCCTCATTGCCAAGGTCAAGACGCGGATGAGCCGGCTGCGCGTCGGCAGCCCGCTCGACAAGAACACCGATATCGGCCCGCTGGTCGACTTGACACAGCTCGACCGGGTCAAGGGTCTGGTCGCCGAAGGCGCCAAACAAGGTGCCGTCTGCTGGCAGCCGGATGCGGCGCTGCCGTCCTCCGGCTACTACCATCTGCCGACGCTCGCCACCGGAGTTTCGCCGGCTAACATTCTCGCACAGGAAGAAGTGTTCGGTCCGGTTTTGGCGACCATGACCTTCCGCAACACCGAGGAAGCGATCGAGCTTGCCAACAACACGCGCTATGGGCTGGCCGCCTCGGTGTGGAGCGAAAATGTCAATCTGGCCCTGCACGTTGCGCCGCAGCTCAAGGCTGGCGTCGTCTGGGTCAACGGCACCAACATGTTCGACGCCGCCTGTGGCTTCGGCGGCTACCGCGAGAGCGGTTTCGGCCGCGAAGGCGGTCGTGAAGGCATGTTCGAATATCTCGCGGCGAAACTGCCGCTCGGCCCGGTCATCAAGCCGGCGACGCTCTCCGCACAGCCAGTCGAGCAGGCCGACGGCTCGGCAATCGACCGCACGGCAAAGCTGTTCATCGGCGGCAAGCAGGTGCGCCCGGACGGCAATTATTCGATTGCCATCGCCACTGCCAAGGGCAAGCTTGTCGGCGAGGTTGGTCTCGGCAGCCGGAAGGATATCCGCGATGCCGTCTCCGCAGCCCGCGCTTGCAAAGCATGGCCGGAGGCGACCGCCTACAACAGGTCCCAGGTGCTTTACTATCTGGCCGAGAACCTTTCCGGTCGCGCCGGCGAGTTTGCCGCCCGCCTGACCGAGCTTACGGGTGCTACGCCCAAGGCGGCGCGCGAGGAGGTCGACCAGTCGATCGAGCGGCTGTTCCTCTATGCCGGCCTTGCCGACAAATTCGAGGGTCGTGTCCACCAGCCGCCGGCCCGCGCCGTGACGCTGGCGCTGCACGAGCCGGTCGGCGTCGTCGGCATCGTCGCGCCGGATGCGTCGCCGCTGCTTGGCCTGATCTCGCTGGTGGCGCCGGCGCTGGCGATGGGAAACACCGTGGTCGCGGTGCCTTCGGAGCGCTATCCGCTGCTGGCCACCGATCTCTATCAGGTCATCGAATATTCCGACGTTCCGGCCGGCGCCATCAACATCGTCACCGGTCGCACGGCCGAACTTGCCGGCGTGCTGGCCAAGCATGACGATGTCGACGGACTCTGGGTGTTCGCTGATGCCGAGACCTGCGCCAAGGCGGAAGCCGAGTCCATCGGCAACCTCAAACGGGTCTGGAGCGGCAATGGCCGTGGCCTCGAATGGGCGTCCGACGAAGCTGCCGGCGACACCTTCTTGCGCCGCGCCGTCGAGGTCAAGAACGTCTGGGTGCCATACGGCGACTGAGGCCGTGCTGCCATGATGGTGATCGTGTTCGGGCTTGACGCCCGGATGCATGTTCTTTAACGAGAAAAAACATCTTTATCTGTGGGCTGACAGGCGCGCAGGCCGCATAATGGCGTCCGACTGGCCCATGACGCCCTGGCCGACTGCCGATAAACCCGGACGATCCCTAGAGGAGAACAGCATGGCGGATCTGGCAGGCAAGGTCGTTGTCGTCACGGCAGCGGCACAAGGCATCGGCAAGGCGAGCGCGCTGGCCTTCGCCAAGGCAGGTGCCGTGGTCCACGCCACCGACATCAACGAGACGCTTCTCGCTGAGCTCGCCAAGACGCCAGGAATCAAGGCCCGCAAGCTGGACGTGCTCAACGACGAGGCCGTCAAT
>NZ_RZQG01000801.1:0-2761 GCF_003998635.1 Mesorhizobium sp. M7D.F.Ca.US.004.03.1.1 | reverse complement strand
GGCACCGCCGGTGCCGCCCGAGACGGGCGCATCGATGGACAGCAGGCCGTGTTTGGCGGCAATAGCATGCGCCTTGCGCGCCGATTCGACATCGATGGTCGAGGAATCGACGAACAGCGCGCCCTTTTTCACCTTGGGCGCGATGTCCTCGTAGACCGACAGCACATGCTTGCCGGCCGGCAGCATGGTGATCACCACGTCGGCATCCTTCACCGCGGCAGGTGCATTCGCCATGATCGTCACGCCATGTTCTTTGGCGACGGTGAGGTTCTCCGGCACGAGGTCGAAGCCGTTCACCGCATGCCCCGCCTTGACCAGATTGGCGGCCATCGGATTGCCCATGTTACCGAGGCCGATGAAGGCGATCGTCGTCATTGTCTCTCTCCGAACTTTGGTGATCTCAACGGCCAATTAGCGCGCGTGCGATGATGACGCGCATGATCTCGTTGGTGCCTTCGAGGATCTGGTGCACCCGCAGGTCCCGCACCAGCTTCTCGATGCCGTAGTCGTGCAGGTAGCCGTAGCCGCCGAGCAGTTGCAGCGCATCGTTGGCGACGGTGAAGCCGGTATCGGTGACGAAGCGCTTGGCCATCGCCGACCATTTGCCGGCATCCGGCGCCTTGCGGTCGAGCTTGGAGGCGGCGGCATAGAGGAAGATGCGCGCCGCCTGCAGCTCGGTCTCCATGTCGGCCAGCCTGAACTGCAGCGCCTGGAACTGGTTGATCTTCGAGCCGAAGGCCTTGCGCTCGGCGGTGTAGGAAAGCGCCTTGTCGAGCGCCGATTGCGCGCCGCCCAGCGAACAGGCGGCGATGTTCAGCCGGCCGCCGTCGAGCCCGGCCATGGCAATGCCGAAACCAGCGCCTTCGCCCGACAAAAGGTTCTCCGCCGGCACCTTGCAGTCCTCGAAAATGACCTGGCGAGTCGACTGCATGTGCCAGCCCATCTTGTGCTCGTTGGCGCCGAAGGAGAGGCCTGGTGCGTCTTTCGGCACGACGATGGTGGAAATGCCTTTCGGCCCCTCGGCGCCTGTGCGCACCATGACGGCGTAGACATCGCTGTCGCCGGCACCTGAGATGAACTGCTTGGTGCCGTTGAGAACATAGTCGCCGCCGCTCTTCACCGCACGCGTTTTCAGCGCCGCGGCATCGGAACCGGAGCCGGGCTCGGTCAGGCAGTAGCTCGCCAGCCATTCCATCGAAGCGAGCTTCGGCAGGAAGCGCTGGCGCTGTTCGTCATTGCCGAAACGGTCGATCATCGAGGCCACCATGTTGTGGATCGAGATGAACGACGAAAAGGCCGGATCGGCATGCGACAACGCCTCGAAGATCAGCACGGCGTCGAGCCGGCCAAGTGCCGAGCCGCCGACGTCGTCCCTGATATAGATGCCGCCAAGGCCGAGCGGCCCGGTCTCGCGGATCACATCGGCCGGGAAATGCTTGTTGCGGTCCCAGTCGAGTGCGTTCGGCGCGACGCGGTCGGCGGCGAAGGCCTGCGCCATCTCCTGGATGGCGTGCTGCTCCTCGTTGAGTTCGAACTGGCTGGTGCTCGCATCGACCGCGGCGTCCATGGCGTGCTCCCTAATATCTTCGACCTGTTGGCCTGTCGTTTTTGGCTTTGCGCGCGCACCAATCTAGACCAATGATGCCGCCGCGCAACCCGACCCTTCGCGGAGCGGCTGTGCACCAATGCATGTCCGGAGTACAATGTGACGACAAAATTCGATGACCTGCTGGGACAGTTCCACGCATACCTTGCGTCCGTCGATCACCCCCTGGTGCGCGATGCCGTGGCCCGGATCGGCTGGGAGATGCCGGCCCGCACGCTGGAGCCACGTCCGCTTGCCTGCCTGCGTCATCTCGATCGCTCCGCCGAGCTGGCGCCGCGGGATGCCAAGCCGCTGGTGCAACTGCTTGCCGAGCGTCGGAATGATTTCCGTTGGGGGCAGACCTATGGCGAGGCGGATTTCGGAAAAGAGTTCATCGACAATTACGGCTGGCTGGAGGTGTTCGGCACGCGAGGCCACTTCGCCAATGACGAGGTGGCCGCGGGCCTGCTGATCCTTGGGCCCGATATCGTCTATCCCGACCATCATCACGTTGCCGAGGAAATCTACATTCCGCTGACTGGCGGCACCGAATGGCGCATGGGCGAGAGCGGCTTTTGCATGCGCACGGCCGGTGAGGTTGTCCACCATGCGTCCAACGTCAATCACGCCATGCGCACCGGCAAAGACCCATTGCTGGCGCTCTACATCTGGCGCGGCGGGCCGCTTGCGCAGAAATCCGACATCACCGGAACCGTGGCGCAGGGCAGGGGCTGATGGCCAAAGCGATCATGCTGCAAGGCACGGGTTCGGATGTCGGCAAGACGGTGCTGGTCGCCGGCCTCTGCCGCGCAGCCAGGAAGCGTGGACTGAAGGTGCGGCCGTTCAAGCCGCAGAACATGTCGAACAACGCCGCCGTCGCCAATATTCCGGGCGACAATGCTGGTGGCGGCGAGATCGGCCGCGCGCAATGGCTGCAGGCGATCGCTTGCGGCGTGGCACCCTCGGTCCACATGAACCCGGTGCTGCTGAAGCCGCAGACCGATGTCGGCGCGCAGGTCATCGTGCAGGGCAAGGTGTTCGGCGAAGCGCGGGCGCGCGACTACCAGGCGATGAAGGGCCGGCTGATGGATGCCGTTCTGGACTCCTGGGGCAAGGTCGGCGAGGGCGCCGATCTGGTCATCGTCGAGGGCGCCGGCTCGCCGGCCGAGATCAACC
>NZ_RZQG01000800.1:0-2762 GCF_003998635.1 Mesorhizobium sp. M7D.F.Ca.US.004.03.1.1 | reverse complement strand
TTCTTGGCCAATGCGAGTGCTCCGCTGAACGAAAGTGAGGTGACCTCGCTGCTAGGGTTTGCCATTGGCTGACAAAGTTGAATGGAAGCGAGCGCTGCGATAGGACGAGAAAATCCGGGATCCAAGGCGGCGGCTCGATGCAACATGGAGACAGCGCCGGCGAGATCGTGCGAACGAAAGCTTTCAGTCAATCGGTCGGCGTCCAACCATATGCTGTAAGCGTCATCTAGCTCCTTTCCTGCCTGACGATGGTCGGTGGCGATTGCGTATTCAACGTGACTGACAATCCGATCCAAATCGGCCAGCGACTCTGCAACAATGCCCAGGTTTTCATTGTCCATTCGCTCCGAAAGGAGATGCGTCCGATCGATGTTCCTGCTCAATCTGAAAGAAGCCTGCAGCCGCCTTTCCTCGACCCACATATTCATTGTGAGCGTGTAAGTCGCATCGAGGCGTTCGTCGGGGTGCGTTGGGAGCAACAACGCAAGACTGTGCGATCGTCCCAATGCACCCACCAACTCCTCAAACAGGAAACCAGCGAGCCCGTTGGTAAACTCCGGCGGCCCTACTGGTGGCCTGGCAATCAACGCTACGGAAGGCAGCCGCCGGCAAGTCAATGACCGGCCTGACGCCTGTCGGCTCAAAGCTTCGCGCTGGGGATTCTGCGCGGCTTCGGCGAGCCGCCGTAAAGCCAATGGGGGCTCGGAATCAAGATCACGTCTAAATGCCTCGCGGCATGCCTCATAGCGTCGAAGTGCTGCGGATGCATTGCCTTTGTCTAGCGCCCATCCAATCAAAGCCGAGTGGGCAGCCTCGTTTGTTGGCTCAATTCGAATGAGATACTCCGCCAGTTTGTGAAGGTCCGGCTCGCATCCCGTTCGAACGGCGACCGCAAGAGCCACGTCAGCCGAACGCACGAAAATTTCTGTTATGTACGTCCGCTCGATGCTCAGCCAGGCGTCGAATTCGGGGTCCGGAGAAAGCAGGCCCTCCAAGAGTCCACCATCCCAATGGTCCGCCGCAAAGAGGATTGCTTCGGGGTTCCCTTGGGCCAACATCTGTTCGACTATCCGCACATCGACGCGGAGTTCTCCCAGCTCGATTCCAATCGTGTCTCTTGTGGCTCGAAGGAGCTGTTTGGCTCTTGCTCCTAATGTGCGTCTGAGGTCGGCCAAGGTTTGGCGAAGCGAGTCGCGCGCTTGTTCGTCACCTCTGCCACTCCATAGCAATCCGCAGATTTTCTCTCGCGTGGCTTGCCCATCGCGCTGCAGCGCCAGAAAAGCGAGTAAGCAGACAGACCTTCGGGATTTCGGAGTCAGGTCGCGCCCGTCGCAATCGTGCAAGGCAACTCTGCCCAGCAACTTTAGGTACGGCCGCGTGTCTGGTTCAGTTGCTCCGACCATAGGTCACGACGCCTCACATCGTGTAATTTAGCTCAATATCATGTATCACGTCTTGGGTCTCCAGTCCTTTTCCGACAGCTACCGCCCGTCAAATCAGAATTTCCGGTTTCGAGTTTTCACGATCGGGGCTTCTTTTTTTCACGGAAGGCTCCGGACCCGTTCGTAACCTCCATGCAGTCTCTCAATCACGAGAGACCAATAACTAATAAAAGGAGGTTGACATGTTGTACTTTGCTTCTAACCAGAATACTCGCACCACTCGTACGGTTTCACTTGTAGTGTTCGGCCTTTTGGCGAACTCGATCGTGAGCGAAGCCGCCTACTCGAATACCGCCCCCTTCGTCGGCGTTCACAGTCTACGTGCCGACAATGGCGACTTCGATACCTGGGGTGACCCGGCGACTTCATTCGTCGCTAAAGCCATGGTGGACCCTGTCCAGGCAGGGACCATCGGGACCGCCGGCGCCGAGTCGACGTCCAAGTGTCTCGGGGTGAGCCCACGACTGTATGACCCTGTCAGTCCCAACTGCCGGAACTGAGGTCCAGAAAGGGGCGGTCTATAGCACCGCCCCTTTCTAGCCAGGTGGATGCGCCGCGAGAGGTAGCTTGGCGCAAAACAGAGCCAGCAGCCTACAATCGCTGCTGGCAAACGGCGCAATCAAAGGCTTGATGCATCTTGAAGGGTGGCAAGGAAAGAAATCCGGAGGTCGACCCTTTTTCAGACTCCTTGATACGCGCTCAAGACGCATTGATAAGCGCCGTTGAAGTGGCCGGCCTACCCTTGCACCGGATCGTTTTTGCAAGGGAAGATTTGAATGGCCAAAGTCACCATCTCCAGCGTCATCGACGCGCCGGTCGAAAAGGTCTGGGCGCGCATACGCGACTTCAACGGACTGCCAGGCTGGCATCCGCGCATGGTCGAAAGCCATATCGAGGACGGCAAGGACGCCTCGACGATCGGCAGCGTGCGCAACTTCCAGCTCGCCAGCGGCGCTCGCATCCGTGAAAAACTGCTCGACTTCTCCGATCAGAATTTCCTCGTCAGCTATTCCATCCTGGAGACGCCGCAGCCGCTTACCAATCACAAGGCAACGCTGCAGTTGCGGCGTGTCACCGATGGCGACCGCACCTATGCCGAATGGACCGCCAGTTTCGATGCCGCGCCCGAGGAAGCCGACAAGCTGGCCGAGGGCATGGGCACCAATGTCTTCCAGGGCGGCTTCAACGCGCTGAAAAGCCATTGCGCCGGCCAGAGCTGACAGGAGCCAAGCCATGGCGCTAGCACTGCAGACTTTCGCAACGGTGAAGGACGCCAACGCGGCGCTAAAAGCCGCTGGCACACGCTATCTCGGTGGCGGC
>NZ_RZQG01000007.1:0-25628 GCF_003998635.1 Mesorhizobium sp. M7D.F.Ca.US.004.03.1.1 | reverse complement strand
CTCACGGCCACCGGCTGATGGCGAATGCCCGCGACGACACCCATCAATTCGCGGACATGATCCTCGTCGACGATGCCGGTGTCGACATAACTATCCTTGAAGAAACTGCCGACGATCGCACCATCGGCGAGCGCCAGCTGGTCGGCGGCATTGGCGGCGGTCAGTCCCGCGCCGATCAGCAGCGGGAAATGGCCGCCCGTCAGCGCGCGAAAACGCCGGACTTTTTCGAGGTCGGTCTCCTGGCCGGTGGCGTCGCTGGTGACGACAAAGGCATCGCAGCGCTGCATGCCCAGAAGCAAATCTTCCTCCTCGGTGCGGCCGGAATTGACCGGCTGGTACTTGAACCGCACGCCGCCAAGCAGCAAGGCATTGGCGCCTTCACGAAGCTCCTTCAACTCGGCGGCGAAATCCGCGTCCTCGTCCGGGCGCAGGTGGCCGGCGACCGAATCCATCTGGATGAAGTCGACGCGAAACTGGCGGGCGAGCTCGAACGCCAGATGATGATCGCGCAGCACGTTGAGCCCGACCAGCGCGTCCGGCTGGCGCGCCTCCAGCCATTCCAGCACGCCGCGGACGTCGTCCTTGTCGCCAAAATAGTTTTCGACGATGACGCCGTCGACGCCGTTGGCCAGCAGGATTTCGGCTTCACGCCGCGCAATGGCGAGCCGCTCGGCCGGCGTCGCGCCGGTCAGGTGCAGCATGCCGAGAATGGGTTTGGGCGTGGCGAAGGTCTGTTCGAAGCGGGAGTCCAAAGCAATTTCCAATCAAGCTGAGATGGTGAATTTTTGTCGCTGCCCCGCATATCCTCCTCCCAGGATCGCCGGCCGGCGGGCGCGATGACGCATGTCAAAACAAGGATTTAAGCGCGCCGCCTGATTCTGTCTGGCAGCGGCGCGCCTGCGTAATCAGGCGCCCGGCGGCTGGCCGTTGCCCGTGCTCCACGAGGTACCGACGCGCATTTCCAGCGTCGGCGAGTAGATGACAGAGGTTCTTTCCACCAGCTCGTCGATGCTGCTGAACACGTCGCCGGTGGCGCAGAGAAAGCCAGGCACGTCGAGCCCGTCGCCGAACACTTTTGTGGTCAGCGCGGAAGGCGCCACCACCGATAGCGTCAGTTCCGAGCGGGCCGGCGAGACCCCGTAATGGTCGCGCAGCACCTGGTAGAGCGACTGTTTCTCGAAATCGAAGATGTCGAGACCGGGATAGCGCTTCAGCGACAGCCAGGACGTGTCGAGGTTGAGGAACAGCGTCACGTCCTCGACGGCGATGCCGCGGGCACGCACCAGCTTCAGCACCGGCCCGTTCGCCCCGTCCTCCGTTGCCTGCTCCAGCAAGGAAGTGACGGGGCGCTGCCCGCGCGCCCGCGAATAGTCGGTGAAGCCGCCAAAGTTCCAGACGCTGTTGTTGATCGGCGCGTAGCTGACGATCGTTCCCTTGCCGCGAAACTGGCGCACCAGCCCCTCGTTCACCAAGAGCGCGATGGCCTTGCGGACAGTGCTCCTGGTGATGCCGTGCTCGTCGCGCAGCACGTTCTCGGAGGGGATGGCATCCCCTTCCGCGTACTGCCCTTCGAGAATCCGCAGCCGCAGGATCCGGTAGAGCTGCGTGTACAGCGGAATCGGTGCGTGCGGATCAAGAACGATCAAGTCAGCCATCAGGCGCCCCTTACCTGCCGGCGTTGACGGTGAATTCCGGCACCGCGGCGTTCTTTAGTCCATAACGGTCGAGGATCGCGACATAGGTGCCGTCAGCCTTCATGGCCTCCAGCGTTGCCTTGACCGCCTTCTGCAGATCGCCAGAGTCTTTGGCAAAAGCAATGCCATAGTGGCCGGGCTCGAGCAGATCGCCGATCGTATAGAACTCGCCCGGCTTCTGTTTCTGCAGTTCGAGGATGCCCTCGAAACCCATGATCGAGGCCTGCGCGCGATCCTGCTTCATCTGCAAGATGTGCTCGGCCTCGGTCGGCAGCTGCAACACGGTCAGCGGCGAGCCTTGCGTGCAGGTTTCCTTGCCGACGCGCTCGACCAGGCCCACCCAGCTTGTGCCGGTGGCTACCGCGACGGCCTTGCCGCAGAGGTCCTTGACCGACTTGATGGTCTCCTGGTTCTTCACCATCGAATAGAGCTGGTTGCCGGTCTGGAAATAGTCGATGAAATCAAGCTGCGTCTGACGCTCGGTCAGATCGGAAAACGCGGTCCAGATCATGTCGGCGCGGCCGGTGGTCACCGAGGTGATCAGCTGTGGAAACTCGACGTTCTGGAAGTTCGGCTTCAGCCCGAGACGGTCCGCGACTTCCTTGGCCATGTCGATGTCGGCGCCCTTGAGATCGGTGGAGCCAGCGTCCGAATATTCCATCGGCGGATAGGCAAGGCTGATGGCGATGTTCAGTGCGCCGCTGTCGCGCACCTTGGCCGGCAGCATTGCACGCAGTTTATCGTCAGTGCCGGCGGAGGCGGCGGATGCCAGCACGCCCAGCGAAACCATGGCGCAGGCGAGAATCCGCGAGATGGTCGCGGCGGTGGAAGTCGTCATTTCAGGCTCCTTGCTGTTTTGAAGATATTGCGGAAAGAGGGTGGAGGGTCGTTCAGGAGAGCACGCGGCTGAGGAAGCTGCGCACCCTTGCGTCCTTGGGATTGGCCAGCACCTCGGCGGGCGGGCCCATTTCACGGATCTCGCCGTCGACCATGATCGCGACGCGGTCGGCGACATCGCGGGCGAAGGCGATCTCGTGGGTGACGACGATCATCGTCGTGCCAGTGGCGGCGAGCGCGCGCATCACGTCCAGCACCTCGCCGACCAGCTCCGGGTCAAGCGCCGAGGTCGGTTCGTCGAACAGCATGATCTTCGGCTTCATGGCCAGCGAGCGCGCGATCGCCACGCGCTGCTTCTGGCCGCCCGAAAGCTGCACCGGATAGGCGCCGCAATGGTCGGCGAGCCCGACGGAGGTCAGCAGCTCCCGCCCGCGCGCCTCGGCTTGCGCCTTCGGCTCCTTGCGCACGGTGACCGGCCCTTCGATGACGTTTTCCAGCGCTGTCATGTGCGGAAACAGGTTGAAGTGCTGGAACACCATGCCGATCTCGCGCTGCTGCATGCGCAGCAGGCGCGGCGGCAGTTCGTGCAGCGTGCTGCCCTTGAGCTCGTAGCCGATGATCTCGCCGTCCACCCAGATGACGCCGTCATTAAGGTCCTCCAGATGGTTGATGCAGCGCAAAAGCGTGCTCTTGCCGCCGCCGGAAGGCCCGAGGATGCACAGCACCTCGCCGTTTTCGACCTCGAAGTCGACGCCGCGCAGCACCTGGTGCGCGCCGAAACTCTTGCGGACATTGATGGCCTTGACGATGGTGGTCATGCCTTGGACTCCTCGACGCCGCCCGACAGTGGCGTGTTGCTCCTGAACGGCAGGCGGAAGGAGAATTTCGCCGGCGTGCCGGCCACGCCGCGCCCGAAATGCTGCTCGATGTAATACTGGACGATGCTGAGCACGGTGGTGCCGGCGAGGTACCAGATGCCGCAGACGAACAGCAGTTCGATGACCGCGCCATTGATGAAATAGATCTGCTGCGCCGCGTTCAGCATCTCGCCCATCGAGATGGCGGCGGCGAGCGAGGAGAATTTCAGCATGCCGATCGCCGAATTGCCCATCACCGGAATGATCAGCCGCATGGCCTGCGGCAAGATGATGCGCCGCAGCGTCTGAAAGCGGGACATGCCCAGCGTCTTGGCGGCTTCCGTCTGGCCGTGGTCGACCGACGAGATGCCGCCGCGCACCACCTCGGTCATATAGGCGCCCTCATTGATGCCGAGCCCGAGCAGTGCTGCGACGAAAGGCGTGACGACATCGACCATGCGCGCCTCATAGAGGCCGGGAATGACCAGCCGCGGGAACACCAGCGCGATGTTGAACCAGATCAAAAGCTGCAGCATCACCGGCGTGCCCCGGAACACCCAGACATAGAGCCAAGCGACGAAGCGGGTGACCGGATTGGCCGACAGCCGCATGATGGCAAACAGGGTGCCCAGCGACACGCCGATGATCATGGCGAAGAACGAAATCAGCAGCGTGTTGCCAAAACCGCGCACAATGACGCCGGCGGTCAGGAACTCTCCCACTGTCGCCCAATGGATCTGCCCATACGCGAATGCCTGCACCAGCAGCGCAAGTGCCACGACCACGACAAGCGCCCCAATCCAGCGCCCCACATGCTTCAGCCGCACGATCCTGTAGCTACGCTGATTGAGCGCCCCGACATCGACGCGCACCGCGCCGGAGGCACGTTGGAGTATCATCAAACTCTATTCCCGCTCTTATTATTTGTAGGGTTAGGTGTACAACTTTTAACCGGATCGCTCGTGATGTCAATCGGCGCTGAGCAGATCCTGACGGAGCCTGAGGCGTTATTGCGGCCTGATCCCGAAATGGTCAGGTCGGTCTATGGCGCGGCCTATAGCCATGAACCGGAAATTCCGGACGATGGTTTCGCGTCTCGAGGATTTCCCTCAGGTCGGCGAAAGGATGCTCGGGGAATGGCAAGCCGGAGTGGGCTCACTTTGCGAGGGAAAGACGATCCACGTGATGGAGGTTCCGGACGAACAGACAGCAAAAATGGCTAGAAAATAAGCTGTTTCAGAGCATACTGAATATAACAGCTAGTATTTAAGCTGTTCAGACTCAGATGCTGTCGACTCCGCCAGGATTGAGGCGATCGGGGATCGACCGAACTCCGCTAAGAAATGTTCCAAGAAACGAGGGCACGGGGAGTGTGTCGTTGCATCCGAACAATCTGGCCAGTTGCGACCTGCCGCACCCCCAAAGGGCGCGCCTTTAGAAGGCAATATGAAAAAGCAGCACTCGCAAATGCGCTAGATTTGTCCCTTTCACAGGTCGAAGCCGCAACGGAACCGTAAACGGCTCCAGAGGCATCAGCCAGTCCACCCGCTTCAGGACCTTCTTCGCGACGTCAGCCACCTTAGTCGACATCGGACGGGCGCGACGAAGCTCGTCGACATAGTCTCGAGGCTGCGCTTACGTCCTTCCCTCCCACGCGCCCACATGTCCGACCACTCCTGCATCATGTGGCGGCGCTGCACCTCGTCGTCGGCTTGTTATAGAGGCCCGACCCTACGGACAACCAACGCCAACGGGGCGTTGACATTGTTGTACCGATCGGTTTATTTTGTACCTATCGGTACAATGCGCGAGATACCCGTTCGCCCTGTACCGTTCAACCCACGATGGATTAACCGGTACAGGAAAAACGCGAATGAGCATGATCGCCCCACCTTTCACCCTCGAAAGCGCAACGCAGAAGGTCCGCCTTGCGGAAGATGGATGGAACAGCCGTGACCCTGAAAAGGTGTCTAAGGCCTACACCCCGGACAGCCGCTGGCGGAACCGGGCCGAATTCACCGGCGGTCGCGCCGAGATCGTGGCCTTCCTCACCCGGAAATGGGCAAAGGAACTCGATTACCGCCTGATCAAGGAACTCTGGGCCTTTAATGACAATCGGATCGCCGTCCGCTACGCCTATGAATGGCACGACGACAGCGGCAACTGGTTCCGCTCTTACGGCAACGAGAACTGGGAATATGATGCCGCAGGCTTGATGCAGCGACGGTTCGCCTGCATCAATGACCTTCCGATCAAGGAAGCGGATCGCAAGTTCCATTGGCCTCTCGGCCGGCGACCGGACGATCACCCGGGGCTCTCTGACCTGGGCCTCTAATGCAGCGAGGCTAATCGCATGCGGACGCTCAACCAGCGCCCAGACGTCATTCCCCTCGTAGCCGAAGTCTTCCGGGAGTTTGGCTACGAGGGGACATCGTTGAGCCGGATCACCGAAAGGACCGGCATGGGCAAGGGCAGCCTCTATCACTTCTTCCCGGGCGGTAAGGAGGAGATGGCGAACGCGGTACTGGAGGATGTTGGTGCCTGGTTTGAGCGCCATGTCTTCGAGCCACTGCGCAGCGAGCCACCTGGCGCTGCCATTGCGCGTATGTGGGACGCCGTTGATTCCTACTTCCGCTCGGGTGGACGCATTTGCCTCGTGGGCGCCTTTGCCCTCGATGGTACGCGCGATCGGTTTGCCGATCGGATTTCAGGATATTTCATCCAGTGGATCGCGGCTTTGCGCGACGCTCTAATCCGGCAAGGATGGGGTCCCGCCGCCGCCGGGGAGAGCGCCGAGGATGTCGTGCTGGGAATCCAGGGCGCTCTCGTGCTCGCACGCGCGACCGCGGACGAGGGCCTATTTGCCCGAACAATCGTGCGGCTCAAATCCCGCTTGCGGCCCGGCGAAGGCCGTTGAACCTATCGGAGCGACGCCTATCGCCATCCTTCTCGGGCTGCTGGCGACGCGCGCGGCGCCGATCCCTCGTGTAGATTTTCTCTTTTGGTTTCAACGCCTTGAGGGCGGCGTCCGTCAGCATAACCATTGCCTCCTGAAAAGTACCGTCAGTACAATTTCGAGGCTGCGTGAAAGGAAATTCCTTTTTTCTTCAATGCCTTAAGGCACAAAAAAGTACCGTCACGAGCCACATTGGCTCCGACGGTACTTAGAAAAATTCGAGTGGGCAATACGAGGAAGGTCCGTCAACCAGTCCGTCAAAGCCAATCTCTGCGTGCCGATTGTCGCCGAATGTCCCTGCAAGGATTTATTTTTGTTTTCAGTAGGTTACGTCGCAGATTGGGGTGCTCTCGGCGGCGTTTGGGTGGGCCTGAATCATTCCCACTCGATTGTTCCCGGCGGCTTCGAGGTGACGTCGTAGACGACGCGGTTGATG
Source organism: Mesorhizobium sp. M7D.F.Ca.US.004.03.1.1 (assembly GCF_003998635.1). Classification (NCBI taxonomy): domain Bacteria; kingdom Pseudomonadati; phylum Pseudomonadota; class Alphaproteobacteria; order Hyphomicrobiales; family Phyllobacteriaceae; genus Mesorhizobium; species Mesorhizobium sp. M7D.F.Ca.US.004.03.1.1. The sequence continues at coordinate 18,848 of NZ_RZQG01000007.1, read as the reverse complement.
CCGCGGACTTCGTTGATGATGCGGGTGGCGGCAGCGCCGAGGAAGGCCATGTCGTAGTGGTAGAAATCCGCCGTCATGCCGTCGACCGAGGTGACGGCGCGTAGCGCGCAGACGAACTCGTAGGTGCGGCCGTCGCCCATCACGCCTACCGTCTGCACAGGCAGCAGCACGGCGAAGGCCTGCCAGATGGCGTCGTAGAGGCCGGCCTTGCGGATCTCGTCGAGATAGATGGCGTCGGCCTCGCGCAGGATCTCCAGCTTTTCGCGGGTGATGCCGCCGGGGCAGCGGATGGCGAGACCGGGGCCGGGAAACGGATGGCGGCCGATGAAGCTTTCGGGCAGGCCGAGCTCCTTGCCGAGCGCCCTCACCTCGTCCTTGAACAGTTCGCGCAGCGGCTCGACCAGTTGCATGTTCATGCGCGCCGGCAGGCCGCCGACATTGTGGTGCGACTTGATCGTCACCGAGGGACCGCCGGTGAAGGAGACGCTTTCGATGACGTCGGGATAGAGCGTGCCCTGCGCCAGGAATTCGGCGCCGCCGAGTTTCTTGGCCTCTTCCTCGAACACCTCGATGAACAACCGGCCAATGGTCTTGCGTTTTTTCTCCGGGTCCGACTCGCCCTCGAGGGCGTCGATGAAACGGTCCGACGCGTTCACCAGAATGAGCGGCAAATTGTAGTGCTCGCGGAACATCGCCACCACGCCCGCGGCCTCGTCCTTGCGCATCAGGCCGTGGTCGACAAGGATACAGGTCAGCTGGTCGCCGACCGCCTCGTGGATCAACAGCGCGGCGACGGAGGAATCGACGCCACCCGACAGCGCACAGATGACCTTGCCCTTGCCGACCTGCTTGCGGATCGTCTCGACCGCGTGCTCGCGATAGGCGCGCATGGTCCAGTCGCCCTCGATGCCGGCGATGTTGTGGACGAAGTTCCTGAGCAGCCGGGCACCGTCGGGCGTATGCACCACCTCGGGGTGGAACATGATGCCGTACATCTTGCGCTCGATGTTGCCGAAGATGGCGAAGGGCGAGCCCTCCGACTTGCCGAACACCTCGAACCCCTTGGGCAAGGAGATGACGCGGTCGCCATGGCTCATCCACACCTGGTGGCGTTGGCCGGGCGCCCACAGGCCCTCGAACAGCGGGCTGTCCTTCTGGATCTCGACGAAGGCGCGGCCGAACTCGCGATGGTCGGAGCTTTCGGCGACGCCGCCCATCTGCACGCACATGGCCATCTGGCCATAGCAGATGCCAAGCACCGGGACGCCGGCGTCAAAGACGATCTGCGGCGCGCGTGGGCTGCCTATATCGCCGGTCGAAGCGGGGCCACCGGACAGGATGACAGCCTTCGGATTGATGCGCTTGAACGCCGCTTCGGCCGACTGGAACGGCACGATCTCGGAAAACACACCTGCCTCGCGGATGCGGCGGGCGATGAGCTGGGTAAACTGGCTGCCGAAATCGACAATCAGGACGGTGTCAGGATGATTGGCTGTTTTCATGGCGAGCGTTTAGAGAAAGAAATGAGTCGGCGCAATGGGTTGCGAGGCCTGGCTGTCACTTCGATTCCACGACTTCACCTTCAGGGCCAGCGTCTTCATCCATTGCAGCAGCCTGTCCGGCCGCAAGCGCCCGCAAAGCGCCCATCAGCGCCGTGAACCGCTCCTCGCCTATGCGACCAATATAGCCCCGCTCAATCTCCATCTTGACACGATCGCCATCGCGCAAGGCATCCAGCCCCTTGCGCGTGTAGCGCACCAGCTTGCCGCGGCCATCTTGCGGATCAGGCAGACGCTCGACGATGCCCTCCGCCTCGAGGCCGTCGAGCAGTTGCTGTATCGCCTGCTTGGAGATTGCCGAGCGCTCGATCAACGCCGACTGGCGCACGCCGCTCCTGCTGATGTGTCCAAGCAGTCCGGCGCGCGCTTCGGTGAACCAGCCGTGACCGGCGGCCCGCATCGCGGCGGCGAATTCGGCCTGCCAGGCACGGCTTGCCTGCCATAGCCGCCAGCCGACGTGATCAGGCAGTGTTTCGGCTTTTTCGTCAAGCTCCTTGACCATTTTATCCCAACTCCCTATGGTCAAGGTACTTGACGACAAGCAAGCCGTCGAGGCTCATTCGAACTCAAGCAGGTGGACAGGGACCATGACAATTCTCGACAAGAACACGCTAGCCGTTATCATGATTGGCACCACGCATGTCATCGACATGGGCGGCAAGGACGCCTTCATCCACTACGAAAACGAGAACCGGGCGCATATGCTGCTGCCGGATGGCACCCTTTTCCATGGGCTTTGGACGCTGCTCGACGACGGCTACAAAGTCGAATGGAAAGGCGGTCCCACCGGCTCCTGGAAACTCGATCATTCGCCGGGAGCAATCGACTATGTCGATGCAAACGGCGCCGTGCGTGGGCGCATTTCACGCATCGATTTTGGCGATCCAGCGAGCTTGGCGGCTTGATCCGATGTGCGGTCAGGCGCTGAGCAGGCCGTCGCCGATCGCCTGTTCCAGCAGCCCGACCGCGCCGGCCAGCCTTTCGTCGATGACATGCAGATACTCGGTCCAGTCGCCAACGTGCCTGAGATCGGCCGCGCCGTCGGAAATGCCGCGCAGCCCGATCAGCGGGATGTCGAACAGCTGGCAGGCGCGCAGGCAAGCGAAGGTCTCCATGTCGACCATATCGGCGGCGATCGCATCATAGGCCGCACCGGTGACGATCGCGCCGCCGGTCGACAGCGTCGCCTCCCTTACATCAGGAATCCTAAACGGCAATGGCACGGTCACCGGCAGATCGAGGAATGGGGTCGCCCCTTTCTCGAAGCCGAGCGGCGAGGCATCGATGTCGCGATAGCTGACCGAAACGGCCTGGTAGATTTCCGTCTGTTCCAGCGTCCGGCTGCCGGCTGAGCCGAGCGACACGACGAGGTCAGGCAGTGCCTTTTGCGATTTCAACCAGGAGAGTTCCGCGCCCAGCCTGACGCCGGCCTCGACAGGACCGACGCCTGTCATCAGCGGCGTGAACAGTTGTTTGAGGTGTGGGCCGTATTCGGCTTGCGCCGCCATGACGAAGAGGACGTCCTTGCCCGACAGGCGCGACACTTTACCGGCCATGATCTATTCCTCTCTACCCAATCACCTGCTTATCTGTACCGCCGCTCACTGGGACCCGCTGCCTGCGGCAGCTCCCGGCGTTCGCGGCCTTTCATCGTGCCACTGGCACGATGAATTCGCCTGCGGCGAACCGGCCACTCACCCTTCTATGCCGTCGCGGCCAACCACGGTCATCATCGTGCCGGTCATCGTAGCAATCAGTTTGGCTTCGCCGTCGGCGGCGAAGGCATAGGCCTGGCCGTCGGCAACGATGATGGTGCGGCCGGGTTTGGTCACCGAGCCGCGAAACAGGAAGCGCTCGCCCCTGCCCGGCGCCAGCAGATTGACCTTGAACTCGATGGTCAGCACGCCGGAGTTTTCGGGCATCAGCGAAAACGCCGCATAGCCGCAGGCCGAATCCAGCGCCGTCGAAATCACGCCGGCGTGCAGAAAGCCGTGCTGCTGGGTGAGTGCTGCCGAATAGGGCATCTCGATCTCGATGATGCCGGGCGTCACCAGTGTCAGTTCGGCGCCGATCGTGGCCATCGCCTTCTGACGCGCGAAGGAGGTCCTGACGCGATCTTCATAGTCCGGGGCGGGTACGATCTTTGCTGCCATGGCCGCTGCCTTCCTTTATGCGGATAAGCTTATTGCAGAGGCATGAGCGGCAGGCAAATGCTTTTGCTGCACTGCAGCAATCGGCCTCGTCTTCCGGCCGGTGGCACGCATCGGTCAGGGATTGGCGATATCCAACGGGTTCAAGCCGACCTGCGCAATGCGCAGAAGTAAAACCCGTCGGTGCCGCTCAGTGCCGGCGACAGCGAGATGTCGCCTTTTGCACCGATGCGTGCGGCTGCCTCATGGCCGGGAAAACGGCTGTCCCAGAGGGCGCGATGGTCGACCGGGACAAAACCGCTGTTGCGCTCCCGGAAGGCCGCGACCTGCTCGCCATTCTCCTCATCGAAGACCGAGCAGGTGATGTAGACCAGCAGGCCACCCGGTTTGACATAGACCCTGGCCGCATCGAGGATCACCTGCTGCTCACCCTTGCGGGCATCGAGCTGTCTTTGCGTCAGTCGCCATTTGGCGTCGGGACGCCGCCGCCAGGTGCCGCTGCCGGTGCAGGGCGCATCGACCAGCACAATGTCCATGTGGTTGCCGAGCGGGGCGAGTTCGGCCGGCTTGGTGACGATCTGGACATTGCGATTTTCAGAACGGCGGATGCGGTCGAAGATCGGCGCCAGCCGCGCCTTTTCGGCATCGTGGGCAAAGATCTGGCCTCGGTTGTCCATCGAAGCCGACAGGGCCAGTGTCTTGCCGCCGGCGCCGGCGCAGAAATCCAGCACCTGCATGCCGGCTTCGGCCCCGGCAAGGGCGGCCGCGATCTGCGAGCCTTCGTCCTGGACCTCGAACCAGCCTTTCTGGAAGGCCGGCTCGGCCTGGACGTTCGGGTGCCTGCCGTCGCCGTCGATCGGCGGGATGCGGATGCCTTGCTTCGCGATAGCGGCGGGTTTCGCGCCGGTTCCCGTCAGTTCGGCCAGCACCTTGTCGCGATTGGCCTGCAAGGTGTTGACCCTGAGGTCGAGCGGCGGGCGTGTCGCCAGCGCCGCACCCTCATCGGCCCAGCTGGAGCCAAAGGCTCGCTCGAAAAGCGGCGCGCACCAGTCAGGAACATCCGCCCGCACCGCGTCCGGCGCATCGGCAAGGCGGCGATCGGCAATTGCCTGAAGCTCTGCGGCGCTCAGCAGCGGCGGTGCGAACTTGTCGCCATCGAGCGCGTCGTTGAGCGACTGGGCCGTCTGGCCCCATTCGAGCAGCAGCGCGCCGAAGCCGATGGCGCGCGGCGTGTCCTCGCCCAGCAGCCAGCCGGCGGAACGCTTGTGGCGCAAGGCGTCGTAGACGATGTTGCCGATCGCCGCACGGTCGCCGCCGCCGGCAAAGCGATGCGACAGGCCCCAATCCTTCAGCGCGTCCGCCACCGGCCGGTGGCGCCGGCCGATGTCTTCCAGCACTTCGATGGCCGCAGCCAGCCGTCCGCCCAGTCGCATGGTCTTGTTCCGTCACGCAGAAAATTATTCCGGCCCTGCTCTAGAGCGCGCAACCGGCGGGCACAAGCAGGCCAGCCGGCACAACCGCTCTGCTTTCCAACTTTTCTGGTTGCGAATACTCTTTCGGTCGTGATTCGCGGCGCGAAAAGGTGGACCGGCGGATCGACACGAGGAGAGGGCAATGAAGACTTATCTGGCGGAAGTTCTAGGCACATTTCTATTGGTGTTCATCGGTACGGCTTCTGTGGTGACGGGCGGCTTCGGCGGTGCGCTGCCGCTCGGCCAGGAAGGCATCGGCCTGGCATTCGGCATCGGCCTCATTGCGGCGGCCTATGCGATCGGCCCCATTTCGGGCGCGCATCTCAATCCGGCGGTGACACTCGGCGTCTTCCTTGCCGGCCGGCTGCCGGCCAAGGATGTCATCCCCTACTGGATCGCGCAGATCATCGGCGGCGTCCTTGCTTCGCTGGCGCTGTGGATCATCGTCTCCGGCCAGGTTGGCGGACACACCACCGGCTTCGGCGCCAATGGCTGGGACGTGGCGAAATGGGGTGTCAGCTCGGCATTCCTGTGGGAAGTGATCGGCACCTTCACCTTCGTCACCGTGATCCTGGGCGTCACGGCAGAAAAGCACTCGACGGCGTTCGCCGGGCTGGTCATCGGCCTGACGCTGGCAGGGTTGCATTTCGCCATCATCCCGGTGACCGGCACGTCGCTCAATCCGGCCCGCTCGATCGGCCCGGCGCTGTTTTCGGGAACTGCGGCGATCGGCCAGCTCTGGCTGTTCATCGTTGCACCGTTGATCGGCGGCGCCATTGCCGGCGTCGTCGCCAAGGCACGCATCTTCGAGAAGGACTGAGTTTCGAAGGCTCGGGCATCGAAAGGCGCGGGCCAGGTCCGCGCCTTTTTTGTTGGCGATAGACCCATCTAATTCTCGCCAACGGCTCGGCCTCGAAACAATGATTAGTCTCGGCATTTTACCCGAGATCAAGTGTTTTTGAGAAACAGGTTTTCAGGAGGGTCCGAAATTTCTGCATAGTCTTTTCGGTTGTCTGCGCATCGGCAGCCGCAAAGCCCATGACAAGACCGTTTTGCTCCGTGCCGTGACGGTACTGGATCGACAGCGCCGAGACATTGATGCCCTGCTGGAGCGCCGCCTCGGCGACCGCCCTGTCGCTGCATATGTCGCGGAAAATGCCGACGACCTGGATGCCGGATTCGGTCGTGTGGAAATCCAGCCATTCGCCGAGATGCCTTTGCGCGCTTTCCAGAAAGAACTGCCGCCTCTCCGCATAGAGCCGCCGCATGCGCCTGAGGTGGCGGGTGAAATGCCCCTCATTCATGAAGTCGGCCAGCGCGGCCTGGGTCAGCAAGGGGGCGAACTGGCCGGTCACGCTCAGCGCCGAGACGATCGTATGGTCGATCGCCTTGGGCACCACCAGGAAGCCTAGCCGCATGGCGGGGAAAAGGATCTTGGCGAAGGTGCCGACATAGACCACGCGGTCTGACGCGCCGATGCCCTGGAGCGCTGGAATAGGCTGGCCCTGAAAGCGGTATTCGCCGTCATAGTCATCCTCGATGATCCATGAGCGCCAGGTCTCGGCCATGTGCAGGAGATTGAGCCGCTGTTCCATCGGCATGGTTATGCCGAGAGGGTGATGGCAGGAGGGCGTCACAAAAATCATGCGCGGAATGACAGGCGGTGGATCAAGGTCCCACCCTGCATTACTCACCCGCAGCGGGGCCAGTTTCGCCCCCGCCGAGACGAAAGCCGAACCCGCGCCGTAGTATCCTGGTTCCTCCATCCATACCGTGTCGCCTTCATCGATCAGCAGCCGAGCCAGAAGATCGAACGCCGACTGGGCACCATTGGTGACGACGATCTGTTCGGGGCTGCACTTCACGCCCCGCGAAGCCGTGAGATAGCGAGCTATGGCTTCGCAAAGAGGGGGATAGCCTTTGACGTGATAGGTTCCGAAAAGGTCGATATGCGCGAATTTTGCGCGGCGACTGAGCAGCTTGGACCAGGTGTTGAAAGGAAAGTTATCCGGGTCCGGCATGCCGGGGTGAAAGGCCAGCATGCCCGGCCGGCCATGATGGTAGGGTTGGGCGAGCATGGTCTGCCCACGCAAGGATATCGGGTTCTCGTCCGCTGCCGAGACATGTTCCTGCACGGCCGAACGGGTTGGCAGATCCATCACCACTGAGGGCCTGCGCGGCCGCATGGCCAGGTAGCCTTCCAGCGCCAGTTGGTCGCAAGCAGCAATCACGGTGTTGCGGCCAACGTGCAGATCCCGCGCCATAACCCGTGTCGAGGGCAGCGCGTGACCGCTCGGCAACACGCGTTGCTCGATCAGATCACGCAACTGGACATAGAGCTGCCGATGCAAATTGGCGGGGCTGTCGCGATCCAGTGAAATGCCGTCGATCGGAAAACTGGTCTTCATTGTGGTTCCAAAAAATCAAAGCGATCTGGTTCTAACAATGGAACCAAAGCAGTCCTAGGCTCAAGAAAAATGCGATCAGGTTCAGATGGGGCTGACCGATGCAATGCATAAGGGTGGGTGTGATCGGTGCCGGTGGCGTTGCCCAGGTCGAACACATTCCCAATCTGCTCAAGTTGCACCGGCAGTTCGAGGTCCTCGGGGTCTATGATCCGTCGCAGAAAGTCCGCGCCTTTGTCGAAGAGGAGTTCGGCCTCAGGACATTTGCCGAGCTCGATGAGCTTCTTGCCATGCCGCTTGACGCCGTAGTCATAGCTTCGCCGGATGCGTTGCACCTGGAACAGAGTCTCGCTGCCCTCGCCAGGGGCCTGCACGTCTTCTGCGAAAAACCGCTTTGCTACGGTGCGCAAGACGTCGACGAATTGATCGCCGCCAGGGATCGCGCCGGAAAGGTGCTCCAGGTCGGCTATATGAAGCGCTTCGACCCAAGCTACGAGGCGGCACTGAAAATGCTGCCGGGCACGGCGCGGACGCTTCGCTACATTTCGGTCGAGGTCAACGATCCCGACGCCTGGCCCTTCATCCGGCACGCCTCCAGTTGCCGGGGTGACGACGTCGCGGCGGAATTGATTGCCTCGACCGAAGCAAGGCAGCGCGAGCAGGTGGACCGCGCGGTACCTGGGATCGACGATCCCAACGCGTTTCGCGGCTTCGTCGGCGCCTATTGTTCGTCGATCGTACACGACGTCAACGCCATCCATGGCTTGCTTGATGCGCTCGGCATCGCCGATGGCGAAATCGTCGGCGCCTGGCTGTTCGCCAAAGGCGAAGGCGGACAGGGCGCCGTGCGACTGCTCAACGGCCAGGCATTGTGGAACATGGTCCACATCGCCACTCCAGGGCTGCCCGAATACCGCGAGCGCATAACGCTCTACTTCGACGACGCCTCGCTTGAGCTGGAATTCCCCTCGCCCTATCTCAACCATCAACCGACGCGGCTGACCATCCGCACCGGCGACGGCCACACGCTCTCCAGCCGCGACATCCGCAGCGGCTACGAAGAGGCATTCGTCGAGGAGTTGAAAGGTTTTTGGTCGGCGATCGTCGAAGGCACGCCAGTGCGCAACACGGCCGAACACGCTCGTCGCGACATGGTGCTTCTGGTCGGCCTCACGCGGCATCACCTTGCCCAACTCAAGCAATCAGGAGTTCGCCCGTGAAGGTTCGCATCGGCATCAATCCGATCACCTGGACCAACGACGATGTGCCGGAACTCGGCGGCGATACGCCACTCGAGGTCTGTCTTCGCGAAACCAAACAGGCCGGCTATTCCGGCACCGAGCTTGGCGGCAAGTTTCCGCGCCGGTCGGCTGAACTGAAGCCGATCATGGAGCAGTATGGACTTGCCGTGATCTCCGGCTGGTATGATGGCCGTTGCGACGAGAAGGATGTCGGCGCGGAAATGGATGCGATCACGCCGCATCTCCAGCTTCTGAAGGATATGGGCTCGACCCATGTCGTCTATGCAGACACCTCGCGAGGGCGCCACAATGCCATTTGGGGGCCGATCTCGCAGCGCCCGGCTCTTGGCACTGAGGAATGGCCGGCCTACGGCAGAAAACTGACCGCGCTGGCCGAGAGAATGGCGGATCTCGGCGTGCGCATGGCCTTTCATCACCATATGGGGACTATCGTCGAGACCGATGCCGAGGTGGGCTCGCTGATGCGGCACACCGGCGAGGCGGTCGGACTTCTCTACGACACCGGCCATTCGATCTTCTCAGGCGGCGACCCGCTGGCTTTGATCAAGGCGCATGTCAAACGCGTCGTGCATGTGCATTGCAAGGACGCGCGCAAAGCCGTCCTTGATCGTGCCCGCGCAGGCGACATGAGTTTCATGGGCGCGGTCATGGAAGGGATCTTCACGGTCCCCGGCGACGGGTTCATCGATTACCCGGCCATTTTGCGGGTGCTTGCCGACAACGGCTATAGTGGCTGGATGGTCGTCGAGGCCGAGCAGGATCCCAACAAGGCCAACCCGCTGACCTATGCGACAATGGGATTCCAAAATCTCTCGCGCATGGCCAGGGGAGCCGGATTTACCGTCATGGAATGATCGAGGCCGCGATGCGGCCTCCAAGGAACCAGTGCTGATGAATGAAACTGGACTGAAGGGGCAACTGGACTGCCGGCCGTAACTGCGGCGGCGGAAAACAAACAGGAGGTTCTATGTTTTCGCTCGCGAAATTAATAAAGCCTGCGCTCGGCCTTTTGGCCGGCGTCACACTGATGACAGCGGCCACGAGCCTTGCGGCCGCCGACGATACGCGCGTGGTATTTGTGACTCACGGCCAGAGCGGCGACCCGTATTGGTCGGTCGTGAAGAACGGCATGGACGACGCGGCCAAGACCCTGGGGGTCAAGGCTGAATATCTGGCGCCCGAAACCTTCGACATGGCCAAGATGGCGCAGATGATAGACGCCATTGCAGCCTCGAAGCCTGACGGAATGGTTGTTTCGATCCCCGACGCAGCGGCTCTGTCAGCGCCGGTCAAGAATGCCATTGCCGCCGGCATCCCGGTCATCGTCATCGATTCCGGTGGCTCCAAACTGACGCATGACCTTGGCGGCCTGCTGTTCATGGGCCAGGACGAGTTCCAGGCGGGCGTCATGGCGGGCGAGCGCATCAAGGCGCTCGGCCTCACCAAGGCAGTCTGCGCCAATCATGAAGTGGGCAATTCGAGCCTTGATGACCGCTGTGCCGGCTTCGCCAAAGGTCTTGGTGTCGATGTTCCGGTGATGAACGGCGTCATTGACCCGACTGAAATGAAAAACCGCGTGATCGCCTACATGACTGCCCATGGGGATACGCAGTTCGTTCTCGCGGTCGGCGCCAGCGGTGCCGAACCGACGCTGGCCGCGCTCGATGAAATGGGCCTTGCGGGCAAGGTGAAAACCGGCACATTCGACCTTTCTCCCACGATCCTGCAGGCCGTAGTTGCCGGCAAAATGGAATGGGGTATCGACGCCCAGCAATATGCCATGGGCTATATACCGGTCGCCATGTTCGACCTTTGGAAGAAGTACAAGATCATGCCGATCGCCGACTATCCGACGGGGCCCGGCTTCGTCACCAAGGATACCGCCGCCTCGGTCATCGAGCTGGCAAAACTGGGCAAGCGTTGACAGTTCGCGGCCGGGCATCAGCCCGGCCGCCTTCACTGACGAAGGTAACGCATCCATGACTGCAGAGCTTCGCGACGAGCGGGTCCGCTCCGTCTCCCGCCTGAGCCGTCTTCTGAGCAGGCCGGAGCTTGGCGCGGCGGCCGGAACCGTTCTGGTCTTTGTGTTCTTCGCCATCACCGCGGGAAATACGGGACTTTTCAGCGCCAAGGGCATCATCAATTTCCTTGAAGTCTCGGCCCAGCTTGGCATTCTCGCTGCGCCCGTGGCCCTTTTGATGATCGCGGGTGAGTTCGACCTGTCGGTCGGCTCGATGATCGGGTTTGCGGGAATCCTAATCGCCATCCCTTCGGTATTCTGGGGTTGGCCCATCTGGCTTTCCCTGCTGTTTTGCTTTGCTGTTTGCGGCGGCATCGGCGCGCTTAACGGGCTCGCCGTCGTCAGAACCGGATTGCCCTCCTTCATTGTGACGCTCGGAAGCTTGTTCATGTTGCGCGGCCTGACGCTCGGCCTCACGCGCGGCATATCTGGGCGAACGCAGGTTTCAGGCGTGCACGAACTGGCCTTGAATGATCCCCTCAACAGCTTGTTCTCGGGACAGGTATTTTCCGGCCCCATCGCTTGGCTTTCGGACATCGGTCTGATTGGCAAGCGTGCGGACGGCCTGCCGTCGATATCGGGAATTCCGGTGTCGATCGTCTGGTGGATCGTATTGACATTGGCCTGTACCTGGTTGCTGACACGCAGTCGCTTTGGCAACTGGATCTTCGCTGCGGGAGGTGAAGCCAATGCCGCGCGCAACCTCGGCGTGCCGGTTGCACGCACCAAGATCACCCTGTTCGTCATGACGGCTATGGCCGCCGCGCTCTTTGCGGCGATCCAGGTTCTGGTCACGGGCTCGGCCGATACGCTACGCGGCACCCAGAAGGAATTCGAGGCCATCATTGCCGTCGTCATCGGCGGCACGTTGCTTACCGGCGGCTACGGATCGGCCATAGGCGCCATGTTCGGGGCATTGATCTTCGGCGTGGTGCAAATGGGCATCTTTTACACCGGCATCGACACAGACTGGTTCAAGCTGTTCATGGGTGCCATGATGGTCATCGCGGTGCTGTTCAACAGCTATGTGCGCAACCGCGCCATGAGGAGCCGGTGATGGCCGAGCCCTATGTCGAACTGAGATCGGTCAGCAAGTATTTTGGGTCGGTCGTCGCGCTGAAAGACGTGTCTTTCGATGTATGTCCCGGCGAGGTGCATTGCCTGCTTGGCGACAATGGCGCCGGCAAGTCGACGCTGATCAAGACGCTATCCGGCGTCTACACCCCTGACGAAGGTGAAATCCGCGTACAGGGCAAGCCCACAAGGTTTGCCTCACCGGCCGATACGCGCAACAGCGGCATTGCCACCGTCTACCAGGACCTCGCCTTGGTGCCGCTGATGAGCGTGGCGCGAAACTTTTTTCTCGGGCGCGAGCCGATGCGAAAGTTCGGACCGATCCGACAGTTTGACACCGAGTTTGCGAACCGCACCGCGTATGACGAGTTGGCGGCGATGGGAATCCAGTTGCGCGATCCCGAGCAACCCGTCGGTACGCTTTCAGGCGGCGAGCGTCAGTGCCTGGCTATCGCCCGCGCCGTATACTTCGGCGCCAAGGTTCTGATCCTGGATGAGCCGACATCGGCGCTGGGAGTCCATCAGGCATCCGTGGTTTTGAAGCTCATCGTGCAGTCCAAGGCGCGCGGCATCGGCGTCATCTTCATTTCCCACAACGTTCATCACGCCTATGTGGTTGGCGATCGCTTCACGTTGTTGAAGCGCGGCAAAAGCACTGGCACTTACGCAAAAAGCGAAATTGATCGTGATCAGTTGCTCAATCTGATGGCGGGTGGCAAGGAACTGGTCGATCTGGAGCAGGAACTGACCAAAGCGGCCAGAAGCAGCCCGGCTTGAGGCGCCCCGCCGGTCAATAACCCTTGTGCCCGACTTGCTGATAGGCGTAATGCTTTCGGTCGATCGGTCTGGTGCTATTTTCCGGCAGCACCGCGATCGGCCAGCTCCTGCTCTTCATCGTAGCACCGTTGATCGGTAGCGCCATTACCGGCGTCGTCGCCAAGGCGTGCATCTTCCGGAAGGACTAAGCTTCGAAAGCCTGAACCCGAAGAAGGCGCGGGCGAGGCCCGCGCCTTTTTCTTTGGTGGATCCTCTTGCCGTCAAAGCACTCGCGACAGGAACTCGCGGGTTCGCGGCGATACCGGATTGGCGATCATCTCGCGCGGAGCGCCGCGTTCGATGATCACGCCGCCATCCATGAAGACGAGCTGATCACCGATCTCACGGGCAAAGCCGATCTCGTGGGTAACCACGACCATCGTCATGCCGCTTTCGGCCAGATCGCGCATGACCTGCAACACCTCGCCGACGAGTTCGGGGTCGAGCGCCGATGTCGGCTCGTCGAACAGCAGGACCTTCGGCTTCATCGCCATCGCCCGCGCAATGGCGACACGCTGCTGCTGGCCGCCGGACAGTTCCCTCGGATACCGGTCGACCTTGTCCAGGAGACCGACGCGCCGGAGCAGGATCTCCGCTTCGGCCTTTGCCTGGTCCGGTGGGATGCGCCGCACCTGCGTTGGTGCCTCAATCAGGTTCTCCATCACGGTCATATGGGAGAACAGGTTGAACGACTGGAACAGCATGCCGGTCTCGGCGCGTCGCTGGCAAAGCAGGTCGTCCTTGACCTCGTAGAGCTTGTCGTCCCTGAGGTCGTAGCCGACGAACTGGCTGTCGACGAGCAGGATGCCGGCGCTGAGCTTCTCGAGATGGTTGATGCAGCGCAGGAACGTGCTCTTGCCGGAACCCGAGGGGCCGATGATGCAGGCGACCGATCCGACAGGCACATCGAGATCGACACCCTTGAGAACCTCGAGCGGACCATAGGACTTGCGCACGCCGCGCGCGAAGACCATGGAATCGGCTGGGACGCCGAAGCGGGCGCGATTTTCGTCCTTCACGTCGCTCATCGGGAAATGCCACGCAGGCTGATGACATTGCGCAGGAAGCGCATCGTCATGGGATCGCGGCGTGTGTCGCTGCGACCGAAATGGCGTTCGAGGAAATGCTGTCCCACCGACATGACGCTGACTACGGCGAGATACCAGAAGGCGACCACGATCAAGAGCGGGATCGTCTCGAAGGTGCGCGCATAGATGCTCTGGGCCGAGTAGAACAGGTCGTCGACGGCGATGAACGTCACCAGCGACGTCATCTTCAGGAGGTTGATGGCCTCGTTGCCGGTTGGCGGCAGCACGAAGCGCATCGCCTGTGGCAGCGTGATGCGCTTCAGGATCATGCGGTAGGGCATACCAAGCGCGCTCGCCGCCTCGGCCTGGCCCGACGGAACCGACTTGATGCCGGCCCTGATGATCTCGGCCATGTAGCCCGCCTCGCACAGGGAAAGGGCAACGACGGCGGAGAAGAACGGCGTCATGAAATCATTGGTGCGCACGGAAAACAGCGTGCCGACAAACGGGATGGTCAAAGAGATCTCGCGCACGAGCAGCGACAGGTTGAACCAGAAGATCAGCTGTATCAGGGCCGGTACGCCACGGAAGAACCAGACGTACAGGCCAGCGAATGAACGCAACACCGGGCTTGGCGACACGCGCATGATGGCGATGACCGTGCCGACAACGATCGCCAATATCATGATCACCGCGGTCAGCATCAAGGTGTTGCCCAGACCGCGCATGACAGAGGGATGCAACAGGTAGCCCACCACCGTCGGCCAGGCAAAGGCAGGATTGCTGGCGAAGGCCCGGATGATGAGAAACGCCAAGAACAGGGCCAGCGCGGTGCCGACCCAGATGCCGTAGCGGCGCTGCGGCACGACGGTCAGGCGCGAAACCGCCTCGGCGACGCCTGGCTCGATGCGTATCTCGGTAGGGTGGGCCACGCCCATCTCGGCTTCTCCTGGTCTTCATCCGCAAACGGCGCCCGATACGAGACCGGGCGCCGACAGTCGCTCTCGCATGAGTGCGAAAAGCACGATGCGAACTTTCAAAGTCTCAAAGTGCGCCCGAATGGACGCACAAGGCCTCAGTCGGCGCGCAGCGCCTCCATGGTGCCCACGAAATAGGGCTCCTTGATTGCGTAGGCGCCCATGCCATATTTGTCGAGAACAGCCTTGTAAGTGCCATTCTTGAACAGCTCGGAGAGTGCGCCCACCATCATGTCGGCGGTCTCCTTGTCGTCCTTGGCGATCGCCATGCCGAGCGGCGCGACTTCATAGAGGGTCGGCAGCACCACGAGCTGGCCCTTGCTGGTGACCTCGAAATAGCTCGATGCGGTCGCATCGTCCATGCGGGCGTCGACGCGGTCGGACAGCACCGCCTGGACGATATCCGTCGACGAGTTGAAGACCGATTTTTCGATGGCTGCCTGGCCCTTGCCGGTGCAATCCGTGCTCAGCTTGTCGACCAGGAAATCCGATGCGCTGCCTGCCGAAACGCCAATCCGCTTGCCGCAGAGCGGGGTGTCGCCGCTGAAGCTCGCCTTCTTGTCCGGCGAAGTCGAAACAGCCAGGCCGGCCTTGAGGAACATGACGAAATCGACCTGCTTGAGCCGCTCGGGCGTTGCCGAGAACGTTTCCCAGGCGACCTTGAAGCGGCCGGCCGCCAACCCCGGTATCATCGAGGGGAAAGGCGTGCGCGCCACGTCCAGCTTGGCGCCGACCAGCTTGGCCACCTCACCGGCCAGTTCAATGATGATCCCGGTCTGCTTGCCGTCGGCGTCGAGATACTCGAAAGGCGCATAGTCCAGCGTGTTGGCGACGGTCAGCATGCCGGTCCGCTGGACCTCGGCCGATTTCGTCACCTCGGCGGCACCTGAAGGTCCGCTCCAGGCCACGGCAAGTGCGGCCAGCGCCAAACCGGCCATCTGCAAATGTGCTCTCATTTTCGTTCCCCTTTTTTGATTACAACGGTTCTTGCAGTCTGCTCTCCAATCCGGGCCTCGCGTCCGCACCGACGCAGCCGCGCATTGATCCGTCTATGAACCGGCTGCTTCCGCAGCCTTTTTCTTGCGGTAGTGGTAGTTCTTGTCGATGCGCTCCATCAGATAGTCACCGTAAAGCACCGGCTCATATTTCGGCCGGCTACCGGCCGGCACGCAGACTGGCAGCGCTTCGATCGTTTCATCCATGGACGGGTCGAAGAAGAAGGGCTGGGAATAGCGCTCGCGCCCCGACCGGTTGATGACGCGATGCGGCGTCGAGACGAACTGGTCGTTCGACCAGCGCGCCAGAATGTCGCCGACATTCATCACGAAGGAGTCCGGGACCGGCGGCGCGGGAACCCAGTCGCCGGCCTTGTTCTTGACTTCCAGGCCGCCGACATTGTCCTGCGCGAGCAGTGTGATGAAGCCGTAATCGGTGTGTGGGGCCGAGCCGAAAAGCCCCTCTTCCTGGGGCTGCGTCGGATAGTGCAGCAACCGCAGGAAGGTCGTCGGTTGATCGAAATAGCGGTCGAGACTGTCGGTCGGGAGCCCAAGCGAAAGGGCGATGGCGCCGACCATCTTGCGGGCCAGCGTGCTCATCTCATCGACATAACGTTCAATCGTCAGCCTGAAGCCGGCAAGTGCCGCCTCGTCCGGCCACTGGTTGGGGCCTTGCAACGGCTTGTCGGCCAATGCCCTGGGGTCGCCGGCCTCGACCTCGTGCATGAAGAAGATCGATTCGCTCTGGTTCGGCTTGCTCACGGTCGCCACCGACGACGTCACGATGGTCGAGCCGGCAAAGGGCAGATAGCCACGGAAATTCCTGTCGATCTTCAGCGCCAGTTTCTGTTCCTCGGGCAGGGCGAAGAAGCGCTTGCTGGCTTCGCGAACCGCCTCGACGTCGGCACGCGGGATCGGGTGCCCTACGACATAGAGGAACCCAATCGTCTCGAGATGGCGGCGCAGTGTCGCCGCTGTCGCAGCGATCGCATCCTGGTCGCTGCCGTAAAGCGCCGACACGTCGAGGATCGGAATTTCGGAAAAGTCGCCGCATGCGTCCATTCGAACACCTTGTCTTGAACATAAGATACAGTACTGTATTTCTACACATCCAAATCGCCTCAGCAATAGGCTTTCGAACGCAACGGGAAAATCGCGGCACAATGGCACCACGCAAGATAATCATCGACACCGATCCTGGTCAGGATGACGCGTTCGCGATCCTTTTCGCGCTTGGTTCGCCAGCCGAACTCGAGGTGGTCGGCATCACGACGGTCGGCGGCAACGTACCGCTCGCCCTGACGTCGAAGAACGCGCTCAAGGTCGTGGAACTGGCCGGGCGGCCCGATGTGCCGGTCTATGCCGGCTGCCCGGCGCCGATGGTGCGCAAGCTGATCACGGCCGAATATGTTCACGGCGAAACAGGCCTCGATGGCGCCGATCTGCCCGAACCCGTCACGCCGCTGCAGAGCGAGCACGCGGTCAATTACTTGGTGCGCACGATCATGGATGCGCCGGAAGGCGAGTTGACCGTCTGCACGCTCGGCCCGATGACCAATCTGGCTATGGCCATGACCATGGAGCCAAGAATCGTCCCCCGGCTGCGCGAAGTCGTGCTGATGGGCGGCGGCTTTTTTCAAGGCGGCAATGCCACGCCTGCCGCGGAGTTCAACATCTTCGTCGATCCGCATGCCGCGCACAAAGTGTTCGACAGCGGCGTCCCGGTGACGATGGCGGGCATCGACTGCACCTACACCGCCCTGATGACGCCCGAATGGCTCGATGCCCTGCGTGCCACGGGCAGTCGCGCGGCGATCGAGGCCGCCAACATGGCCGACTTCTATCGCCAATACGGCACCCACAAATTCGCGACGGCGGCGCGCCCCATCCACGATGCGTGCGTCACCGGTTACCTTCTGGCGCCCGAGATCTACGAGCAGCGCCAGTGCGCCGTGACGGTCGATATCGTCTCGCCCGAGACCATAGGCATGACCGTCGTCGACTGGTGGCACGTCACCGGCCGCCGCAAGAACTGCAACGTCCTGCGCCGGATCGATCCGGCTCCGTTCTTCGCGCTGATGCTGGAGCGGATCAGTGCACTGCCCTGAAAATGTGTATCCGGCGATAGACGGTGACACGGAGAATTGCGAAGCAGTCAGGGGCCGGTTCGATTGGCGAATCGGCTATGCGCGTTGTACGCGGCGACGAAGGTCTCGAATTTCATGAACGGGAAAGGCGCGCTGGCGAAAACGAAGAGACCGCCTCGACCGGCGGCGCGATCAAAAGCGGCGCGGCAGACGCTCAGCCGCGAGGCCTGGATCGCGGCGGCGCGCAAGGTGCTCGAAAAACGTGGCATCGGCGAGGTCAAGATCGACCGCCTGGCGCAGCAATTGAAGGTCACGCGCGGCAGCTTCTATTTCCATTTTGCCAGCCTGGCGGATCTTCGCGGGGGCCTCTTGCAGGAATGGCGCAACAGCAACTGCGCGCCGTTCTGGGCAATGCGGGAGATCCACGACATAGACGGCCTGCAATTCTTCACCGACATCGTGCATGTCTGGGTGGATGAAGCCCCTTTCAGCCCGCTGCTCGACTTGGCCGTGCGCGATTGGTCGCGGACGTCGAAAAAGCTCGCCCAGGAAGTTAAGGACATCGACGATCTGCGCATCGAGCTGCTCATCCGGTCGTTCCGCGCCATGGGCTATTCGCAGGACGAGAGCATCGTGCGGGCGCGCATCACCTATTTCCACCAGATCGGCCAGTACGCGCTGTCCTTCAAGGAGGATCCGGCCGTGCGCCGCCGCTACCAGCCGCTGTTCGGAGAAGTGCTGCTCGGACCGCTCGTCCAGGAGCCGGGTACAGCGCCGAGGCCGTCGGAGATGCGGAGCGGGCGGCGTTAGGACCCGAAAACGGACCTCCTATGCTCTAGGAAGCAGTCGCACCATCTGCGATGGCGCGAGTCACGTTCTGGTGAGGACGTAGTAGAAAATAGAATGCGGCGATGTGCGTGATCATCAACAGCGGCACGTAGAGGATCGGGATCGCGTAGGCGGCGCCCAGCTGCTCCGCATGTGCGGGAAGGCCGACCTGGAT
>NZ_RZQG01000079.1:0-12339 GCF_003998635.1 Mesorhizobium sp. M7D.F.Ca.US.004.03.1.1 | reverse complement strand
GCATCAGGCCGATGGCGTGGTCGGCGACTTCGGTCGTGCCATAGTCCGGCACGTTGCAGGCCGGAATCTTGCGCGCACCCCAGCCCGCCGTGTCGATGTTGTCGAAGCCGACGCCGGAACGCACCGCGATCCGTGCCTTGGGAAAGGCGGTCGGGGCGGCTGCGACATTGTGGGTGGGCGAATAGTTGATGACGGCATCGACCGTCTCGCAGACAGCCAGGTCGAGTACGGCTGCTTTGTCGTTGGTCGACCGGGCGAGGATGAGTTCGATGTCGGGATAGTGCTCGCGCTCGAGTTCGGCTTCGTCGGCGGCTTGCCAGTTGGCGCACAAGATCTTCATGCTTGCCCTTCGGAATGTTTGGGAGAGAGGACTATTTCTTGATACCGCCGATGCGGCCGCCCATCGGCACGACGGCGCCGACCGGCTGGTCGATCGCGGCAAGCGTGCCGCTGATCGGCGCCTCGATCTCGACCACGGCCTTGTCGGTTTCGATCTCGGCGATCAGTTCGCCCTCCTTGACCGCATCGCCGACCGCCTTCAGCCATTTGACGACGGTGCCCTCGCTGACGGTGAGGTCGCCGAACGGCATCGTTATCGGCTCGTCGTCGCTGGCGGCAGGTGCGGTCGTTGGCGCCGGCGTGGCGGGTTGCGGCTTGGCCGGGACAGGCGCGAGATTAGCCGGCACAGCACTTTTCAGGCCGACCGTGTACCAGTGATCCGGCACCGGCGGCTTGCCTGATATGACGTCGCGCACACCCTGGACGATGCGCGCCGTGTCGACCAGCATGGCGCGCTCCAGCACCGGCGCGAAGGGATGCGAGGTCGGCGCCGTGTGCAGTCTTCCGGGCGGAGCGTCGAGCTCGTCAAAGGCGAGTTCGTTGATCGCTTGCGCGATCTCGCCGCCAAGCCCGCACATCGCCCAGGCTTCATCGACGATGAGCAGGCGATGGGTTTTCCGCACACTGGCGACGATGGTGTCGATGTCGAGCGGCATGATGGTGCGCGGGTCGATCACCTCGGCCTCGATGCCCTCAATGGCCAGCGCCTGCGCCGCCTCCAGCGCGCGCTGCACCATCTGCCCGGCGGCGACGATGGTGATGTCGGTGCCGGCCCGGGCGATACGCGCG
Source organism: Mesorhizobium sp. M7D.F.Ca.US.004.03.1.1 (assembly GCF_003998635.1). NCBI lineage: Bacteria > Pseudomonadati > Pseudomonadota > Alphaproteobacteria > Hyphomicrobiales > Phyllobacteriaceae > Mesorhizobium > Mesorhizobium sp. M7D.F.Ca.US.004.03.1.1. Next base: position 11,211 of record NZ_RZQG01000079.1, on the reverse strand, counting down.
ACGCCGAACGGCACATAATGTTCGCCGGTGGGCACCTCGCCCTTGGACGCGAACAGCGCCTTGGGTTCGAGCATGATAACCGGGTCACCGGCCTTGAGCGCCGTCTTCATCAGGCCCTTGGCGTCGGCCGGGGTCGAGGGCACGCAAACGATGAGGCCCGGCATGTGGGCGAAGACCGGGTGATAGATGCCGCTATGATGCGGGCCGGAACTGCGCAGCGCTCCGGCGCCGACCCGCACAACCATCGGCGCGCTCATCAGGCCGCTGGTCATGTAGCGCAGCTTCGCCGCCTGCAAAAAAATCTGCCCGGCGGTCTCGAAGGCGAAGTCGGCGAACATCAGGTCCGAGACGGTGCGGGCGCCGGTGGCCGAGGCGCCGACGGCGGCCGCGGTAAAGCCCTGTTCTGAGATCGGCGTGTCGACCATCCGCTCGGCGCCGAACTCCTGCCACAGGTTCTTTGTGTGGGCGAAGCTGCCGCCGCGTTCGCCGGTGCCTTCGCCGAAATAGAGGATCGCCGGATCGGCGCGCATCTCCTCGGCAATGCCGTCGCGCACGGCTTCGAGCCAGCCTTGCACGCGCGTCTCGCTGACGGCACGCCAAGCCAAGGCGGCGGGCGGGTTGATCGGATCGGCAAAGACATGCAGACGCACGGTCGCCGGATCGGGCTCGGGCGAGTTGCGGGCGAAGGCCAGCGCCTCCTCGACGACCTTCTCGATCCGGCTTTCGATGGCCGCCAGCGCTTCAGCATCGGCGACGCCATAATCCTCGACCAGCTTCTTGCGGAACATGTCGATCGGATCGCGCTTGATCCAGGAGTCGAGTTCTTCCTGCGTCCGGTAGGTGCCGATGACCGGATCACCCTCATGGTGGCCGACGGTGCGGTAGGTCTTGGCCTCGATCAGCGTCGGACCCTTGCCGGCACGGGCGCGCTCGGTGGCTTCCTTCATCGCCAGCCAGACGGCGAAGACGTCGTTGCCGTCGACCGCCACGCCAGGCATGCCGTAGGAGGCGGCCTTGGTGGCGATCTCGGGATTGAGCGTGACGGAGTTGAGCGGCGTCGCCGTGGCGTAGAGATTGTTCTCGCAGACGAAGACAGCGGGGGCCCGCTGCACAGCGGCGAAGTTGAGCGCTTCGTGGAAGCCGCCATGGTTGGCGGCGCCGTCGCCGAAGAAGGCGACGCCGATGTCGTCGCGTCCTTGCTGGCGCGCGCTCATGCCGATGCCGACGGCATGGCCGATGCCGGCAGCGACGATGCCGTTGGTGCCGAACAGGCCGACCGAGCGGTCATAGAGATGCATGGTGCCGCCGCGGCCGCCGCAGATGCCGTCGGTCTTGCCGAACAGTTCGGCCATCACCCGTCCCGGATTGGCGCCCTTGGCCAGCGCGTGACCGTGGCCACGATGGGTCGAGGTGACCCAGTCGGTCGGGCGCAGATGCGCGCAGACGCCAACGCCGGTCGCCTCCTCACCGATATAGAGATGCAGGAAGCCGGGCGTCTCACCCTTGCGGCAGGCGATCTGGGCAATGCTTTCGAAGCGGCGCAACAGCACCATGCGTTCGAACAAATCGAGCAGGACCTTCCGGTCGGGGAGGTTTGGCGCACCCCTGGAATCCTCGCGTGCGCGCGCCGCAGAAATTGCCACCAAAGCCTCCCTGAACCCGTCTGCGCCGGTCGGCTCAGCGCCGGCGGCGAGCTTGTGGATCGCCCGCTTCGGTTCATCATAGATTATAATAGCATAATGTCTACTGGCTCAGAAAAGAGCCTGATGACGGCTAGATTTTGGTGATGCGCACCGTCGCGTCAGGCCGCTGGAACAACTCCGGCCGCAGGCTGAGACCAAGCCCCGGCCCTTCGAGCGGCGCGACATGGCCGTCCTTGACCGGCGGAATGTCGGCGACAATCTCGGTGTACCAGCCGGTGAAATAGGCGCGCACCGCTTCCTGGTAGTTGACGTTCGGCAAGGTGGCCGAGAGTGCGCAGCTGGCGGCATAGACGATCGGCCCGGTGCAGTCATGCAGGGTCACCGGCAGTTCGCTGGCCTCGGCCATGTTGGCGATCTTGCGCGCTTCCGAGAGCCCGCCGCACCAGGCAAGATCGATCATGATCACGCTAGCCGCGCGCTTGTCGATCAACTGCTTGAACATCTGCCGCGAGGCAAGCCGCTCGCTGGCGGCGACGGGTATCGAGGTGTGGCGGGCGAGCTCGGCCATGGCGTCGAGCTCGTTGTAGCGGATCGGCTCCTCCAGCCAGGCGACATCGTAGGGCTTCAGCGCCTCGGCGATGCGCAGCGCTGGCGGCAACGTCCACAGCCCGTGCAGCTCGACCATGATCTCCATGTCGCGGCCAACGGCGTCGCGGATCTTCTGGAAAGGCTCCAGCGCCTTGTCGAGGTCGGCAAGCGAGATGCGGGTGCCATTCGAGGCCTCGGCGGCGATGTCGAATGGCCATATCTTCATCGCGCCGATGCCTTCCGACTTCAGGCTCCTGGCGAGGTCGCCGGCATTGTAGCGCCAGGCAAGCAGATCCTCATACGGACTTTCGTTCGAATCGCCCGCCTTGAGCGACCAGTCCTCGCCACGCTCGAACAGCGCGTTCTTCTTCGTGGCGCGGACATGTTTGTAGCCGGCGCAAGTGTTGTAGATCGGCACGGTTCTGTGCGTGCGCCCACCAAGCAACCGCCAGACCGGCTCGCGGAGCGCTTGGCCGTAGATGTCCCACAGCGCGATGTTGACGGCGGAGTTGCCACGCACCTCGGCCCCGGAATCGCGCGCGCCGACATAGACGCTGCCCAGCGTTCGGTCGTGCAGCTCTATGTCGCGCGGATCCTTGCCCAGGAGATAGGCGGCGACATTGTCGTGGATGTAGGAAGCGACCGGCCCCGGCGCCCAGAAGGTCTCGCCGGTGCCGATAAGGCCGGCATCGGTGTGGACGCGCAGCCAGAATAGGAACGGGAACTCCGCCAGCTGCAGCGTTTCGAGCGCGACGACTTTCATCTTTTTTCTCTCCATTCCAACCGACCGCACGGTCGATGGGACAATAGCACATCCCCGTTGACAGCCATTTATGGTACCGGTATCAATCCCGTCAAGATGGCCACCAGGAGGGTGTTCGCTTGCCTACCGAAAATCAAAATACGACGCCAAGGAGAGCGCTGGTCACCGGCGCCGCCGGCGGCCTCGGCCGTGAGGTGGCGATCCAGTTGGCCCGGCGCGGCTCTGTCGTCGCGGTCACCGACATCAATGGAGAAGGACTGGCCGAGACCGTCAGGCAGATCGGCGAAACCGGTATGGAAAGCGAAAGCATCATCAGCGATTTCACGCTGGAGGGCGCGCCGGAAGCGGCGGTGAGAAAAGTGGTCGCGCGCTGGGGTGGCATCGACATCCTGGTCAACAATGCCGGCTATGGCGTGATCGAGCCGTTCCTCGACGCCACCTACAAATCCTGGACCCGCACGCTGGCGCTCAATGTCACCGCCCTTGCCATGGCCTGCAAGGCGGCGGGCCGGGTGATGCGCGAGCAGCGCTCCGGGCGCATCGTCAACATCACCTCGCCGGGCTCGCGCATGGCACTGCCTGACTACACCGCCTACACCGCCAGCAAGGCCGGCGTCGATTCCATCACCCGTGCCGCCGCGGTGGCGCTGGCCCCCTATGGCGTGCTGGTCAACAGCCTGGCGCCCGGCATGATGGACACCGAGATGCAGCGTTCGACGGAGGCCGATCTGGCCCGCGCCAACGGCCGCAACGATCTGCAGACCTTTCTCGACGAGCGCACCCGCCGCATTCCGCTCGGCCGCCGCGCCGAGATTTCCGAGGTGGCCGAAGCGGTGGTGTGGCTCTGCCTCGATTCGCCCGCTTACATGACCGCCGAGCGGCTCAACATGTCGGGTGGGCTCGACAAGGACTGATCCGATGCAGCGAAACTCCCCTCCCGGCAGCGCCGATATCGGCGCGCTCGAACGCAAGGCAAGGCGGCTGCGTCGCCACATGCTGACCATGGCGCGCGGCCAGGGCCAGGGTTATATCGGCCAGGGTCTGGGTATCGCCGATGCGCTGGCGGCGCTGTATTTCCACGAACTGCGCTACGACCCGCACAATCCAGCCTGGCCCGATCGCGACCGCTTCCTGCTGTCGACCGGGCACTATTCCATCGCGCTGTGGGCGGCACTTGCCGAGGCCGGCATCATTCCGGTCGAGGAGCTTGTCACCTACGGCGCCGACAACAGCCGGCTGGAGATGTCGACGCTCGACACCACGCCCGGCGTCGAAATGATCGGTGGCTCGCTCGGCCACGGTCTGGGGCAAGGCGTCGGCCAGGCGCTGGGCTTGCGCGTCGACCGTTCCGACGCGCGCGTCTTCGTCGAGCTTTCCGATGGCGAGATGCAGGAGGGCTCGACCTGGGAAGCGGCGATGTCGGCCAGCCATTTCAGGCTCGACGGGCTGGTAGCGCTGATCGACTGCAACGGCATCCAGGCCGACGGACCTGTCGTGCTCGACATGGAACCTGTAGCCGACAAATGGCGCGCCTTCGGCTGGGAAACATTCGAGATCGACGGCAACGACATGACGGCGGTGGTCGGCGCGCTGGCTGGCGCACGTGAGCGCAACGGCAAGCCGAAGGCGATCGTGCTGCGCACGCTGCCGGGCAAGGGCGTGCCACGCATCGAGAGCAGCGAGAAATCGCATTTCTTCCGCATCGACGTCGCGCAATGGGACGGCATCATCGCCGAGTTCGAGAAGAGCGCGGGAGCGGCCCAATGAGCGGCGCGGCAGTGGAGGCCGGCCGCACGCTGGCCATGGGCCAGGACGAAGCGGTCGGCGGCGGCCGGCACAGCGTGGAGGCACCGTTCGGCCGGGCGCTCGCAAAACTTGGCCAGAGTCAGCCCGATATTGTCGGGCTGACCGCTGATCTCGGCAAATATACCGACATCCTGCCGTTCCGCGACGCCTTCCCGGACCGCTTCTTCAATGTCGGCATGGCCGAGCAGAATCTCGTGGCCGTCGCCGCCGGGCTGGCGCGCACCGGCAAGGTGCCGTTCGCCACCACCTATGGCGTGTTCGCGACGCGGCGTGCCTATGATTTCGTCGCCATCGCGCTTGCCCACTCCAACCTCAACGTCAAGATCGTCGCCGGCCTGCCCGGCCTGACGACCGGCTATGGCGGCACCCATCAGGCGATCGAGGATCTGGCGCTGATGCGCATGATCCCCGGTCTCACCATCATCGATCCCTGCGACGCGACCGAGATCGAGGCCGCAACCAAGGCGATCGCCGAGCATCAGGGACCGGTCTATATGCGGCTGCTGCGCGGCAGCGTGCCTATCGTGTTCGAACCCGGCTACATCTTTGATATCGGCAAGGCACGTCACCTTCGCCACGGTTCGGATATCGGTATCATCTCTACCGGCTTCATGACCGAGCGGGCGCTGGACGCGGCGGACGCCTTGCGCAAACAGGGGACCTCCGTCGGCGTGTTGCATGTTCCGACCATAAAGCCGTTCGATGCCGAAGCGGTGGCCGAGTTTGCCGACTCAGTTGGCCGTATTGTCACGGCAGAAAACCATGTCGTGGTCGGTGGATTGGCGAGCCTTGTCGTCGAGACCTTGTTCGATGCCGGTATTGCGAAGAAGGTAACGCGCATCGGCCTGCCCGACCGCTACATCGAATGCGGCGCGGTGCCGACCTTGCAAGCGAAATATGGCCTGACGACCGAGGCCGTCATCGCGACGATCGCTGCGCTGAGTTAGGGTTCCGCATGAAGATCACCGAGATCGAGACCTTTGCCGTCGGCGCCGGCTGGAAGAACTGGCTATTCGTCAAAGTGCATACCGACAAGGGCATTCACGGTGTCGGCGAAGGCACGCTGAACGGCTTCATCAAGACCACCGAAGCCGGCGTGCATGAACTCAAGCATCTCGCCATCGGCCAGGACCCGCGTCGCATCAATGCGCTAGCCAAACGCATGCTGGACAGTGTTTCGCTCGACGGCGGCCATATCCACCGCACGGTGATCGCGGCGATCGAGGTCGCCTGCTGGGACATACTGGGCAAGAGCCTCGGCGTGCCTATCCACCAGCTACTCGGCGGCCAGGTGCGCGACAGCGTGCTCGGCTACGCCAATGGCTGGTACCGTACCGAGCGCACGCCGGAGGCTTTTCTCGAGGCCGCCAAGGCAGTGCTGGCCAAGGGCTTCAAGGCGTTCAAGCTCGATCCGTTCGGCACCGCGCAAGGTTTTATCGCGCGCGAGGAGCTGGAGCTGTCCTACGCCATCTGCCGGGCCTTGCGCGATGAACTGCCGAAGGACACGCTGATCCTGATCGACGTGCATGCGCGCTTCACCGAGATCGCCGCCCTGCAGGCGGCGCAAAAATTCGCCGATCTCGACATCTACTGGTGGGAGGAGCCGACCTCGCGCGACCGCCAGGAAACCGTGCACGAAGTGGCGCATCGATCGCCGATTCCGGTGGCGACCGGCGAGATGTACGACACGGTCGGCCAATTCTACACGCTGGCGGCAGGCGGTGGCGTCAACATCTTCCAGCCCGAGCCGATGTCGCTCGGCGGCATCACGCCGTCGATGCAGGTGGCCAATCTGGCGCTCGCCCATGGCAGCCATATCGCGCCACATCAGAGCGGCGGGCCGGTGGCAACGGCTGTGTGCCTGCAGCTGGCCGCGGCCGTGCCGAACTTCCTCATCCAGGAGCATTTCGACGCCTTCAACGACCCGTGGACGCGCGACCTCGTCACCTGGCATCCGACCGTCAGTCCGGACAATGGCCATCTGTCGCTGCCGCACGCGCCGGGGCTCGGCATCGATCTCAACATCGAAGCGATAAAGGAGCACCCCTACGATCCCCACGCCTATCTCAACGTCCATGCCGAAGGCTGGGAAAAGCGCCTCGGGCGACGGGAAGAGCGGAAGAACTGATCAGGCGCTGTCGCGGTCGACGATCTCGAAGCCGAGGCTGGTGATGGTCGGCACCTTGGTGTTGCCGCCGAGCCGTGCCAGCAATTGCCGCACGGCGCGCCGGCCCATCTCGTAGCGATTGACCTTGACCGTGGTCAGCGGCGGATAAAGCTGGGCTGCCAGATCCATGTCGCCATAGCCGGCGATCGCGATCCTGCCCGGCACCGCCCAGCGGCGGCGGTGGCATTCCTGTACGGCGCCGACGGCGAGTGTGTCGCTGGAAAAGAAGATGGCATCGATATCCCTGTGGCGGGAGGTCAACGTCACCAGCGCATCGGCACCGCCTTGGGCGGTGATCGGCACCTCGACCTCCATGTCGTCATGATTCTTGATACCGAGTTCGGTGAGTGCGGCGTGATAGCCGGTGCGGCGCTGCTGCAGGCGGTCATTGCCGTGGATGGGCGTCGAGACGAAGCCGATGCGCTTGTAGCCCTTGGCCGCCAGATGCATGGTCATGGCATAGGCGGTCTCGAAATTGGAGACGCCGACCACCATGTCGATCGGCTTGCGGCCCTTGATCTCGGATATCTCTACCACCGGTGCGCCGCTGCTCTTGAGAAGCGCGCGGGCGACCTCGCTTTGTACGAAGCTCTGCAGGATCATGCCGACCGGGCGCCAGCCGAGCAGATTGCGGATCGATTTCTCCTCGGCTTCCTGCGTGAACTCGCCCTGCACCAGGAGCATCGAATAGCCGCTCTCATGGCACTCGTCGGACATGCCTTGCACCTGCTCGGCGATGCCCGAATTGATCAACGGCGGCACCACGGTGCCGATCATGCGGCCATTGCCGCGCATGCTCGACGCCAGCCGGTTGGGCACGAAGCCGGCCTGCTCGATGGCTTCGAGCACCTTGGCGCGCGTCTCCGGCGACACCATGTCCGGATTGGAGAGCGCGCGCGACACCGTCATCGGCGCGACGCCGACGCGCTTGGCGATCTCGCGGACGCCAAGGCGCTGCGGCTTCTTCTCGCCCGCCGGCGGTCTATCGGTCATCACCATGCTCCAAGAGGGCGCGATCCAGCACTTCCTGCGGATCACGCGACATCAGCCATTCATAGCGGTTGCGAGGGGCGCTTTCCAGCGACGCGCCAAGCTGTCCCCGAGGCCCGATAATTCGCGAGGGGCTCGCCGGCGTCGAGCACCAACAATTTAGAAATTGCGCCCATAGCCTGCCATCCATCCACCGTCGACCCCCAGCATCTGGCCCGTCGTATAGGTGTTCAGGGGATCGCAGAAGAACAGCACGGCTGCAACGGCTTCCTCGATGCTGCCGGCGCGGCCGACAGGGGTGTGGCTGAGCATCGCCTTGTCGCCGGAAACCATGGTTTCATCCTCAACCGCGCCGACGCCGACGGCATTGACCAGCACCTTCGGGCCGAACTCCATGGCCAGCGTGCGCATGCCGGCGAGGATCGAGGCGTTGTCCATGGAAAAGCGCGGGTGGCGGCGCATCGGCATGCCGGCGGTGGCCGACACCAGGAAGACGATGCGGCCGCTGCCACGCTCGGTCATGGTCACGGCAGCCTTGCGCGCATCGGCGTAAAGCGATCGCGGATCTCCCGCCACCGTTCCCGGCCGCAGCGGACAGGACATCAGCAGGATATCGGCGTCGCGCGCATGTGAGCCCTCGACCAGCAGGCCGCCATTGGCCAGCAGCGCGGCAAGCGCTGCCTCGGCGATCAGGTTACTGTCGCCATCAAGGGCAATCGCTGCGCCATCAAGGTCGATTTCCATGGCTTTACTCACATCATGTATCCTGCCGTCCAGCCGCCATCGACGGCCAGCACCTGGCCGTTGATGTAGCTGGCGGCCGGCGAGGCCAGGAACAGCACGGTTTCCGCGATCTCCTCCGGCTGGGCCGGGCGGGCGAGCGGGACATGGGCAAGGAATTCCTGCGTGCGGCCGGCGAACTTGCCGTCGTCGCCATAGAACAGTTTTGCCGTCAGCGCCGTCATCACCGAGCCCGGCGCGATCGCGTTGGTCAGGATGCCCTTGGCTCCGAGTTCGATGGCCATCGATCGCGTCAGATGGATGATGCCGGCCTTGGCGGCGACGAAGGGGCTTTGCAGCCGCATGGCGGCAAGCCCGACGACCGAGGCGATGTTGACGATGCGCCCGCCCCTGCCGGCGGCGAGCATGGGCGCCAATGCCGCGCGGCTCATGATGTAGAGACCGTCGAGATCGATGCCGGTGATGCGATCCCATTCCTCGGGGGGAAATTCGTCAATGGTGACGCGATGCGCCAGCGTGTTGACGCCGGCATTGTTGATGAGGATGTCGAGCCGGCCGTGGCGCTCCATGATGGCGGCGATCGCACTGTCTACCGATGCGGCATCGCGGATGTCGACTGGGCAGGCGATCGCATCGCTCAAACCGGCCGCGATCTGGCTCGCACCATCGCTGTTGATGTCGGCGACGACGACCGCGGCGCCATTGTCGGACAGGCGTTTGGCGATGGAACTGCCGATCGCGCCCGCGGCTCCGGTGACCAGCGCTACCTTGCCTCGCAAATCGCAGCGCATGTCTCGTCCGCCCCCGACCAAGTTCGGGTTATGCTATTATAATAATCTCAAAGCGCGGACAAGCTGTCGTGTCGCGGCCGGCGGTTATTCCGCGGCCGCGCCGGCGGCGCTTTTGCGGGTGGCATCGACCATCAGCCGCCGTTCCCGGAACACCCCCCATTGCTGGTCGACCAGCACGCCGATGAGGATGACGCCGCCCATCACCGCGAAGTTGAGCGAAGACGGAATGCCGAGCAGGTTGACGAGGTTCTGCAGCTCCTGCAGCAGCACCGTGCCGAGGATGACGCCGATCAGCGAGCCCTCGCCGCCGCGCAGCGAGAAGCCGCCGAGCACGGCGGCTGCGATGGCGTAGAGTTCGTAGAACTGGCCGTGGCTGGCCGGCGAGATCGAGCGCGTGTACATGGCGAAATAGATCGCCGACAGCGCCGTCAGCACGCCGCAGATGACGTAAGCCGCCATGACGACGCGGCCGGTGCGGATGCCGGAGTATTTCGCCGCCTCCTCGTTCTTGCCGATGGCGTAGAGATAGCGGCCGAACACCGAGCGGTGCAGCACCACCCACATGACGATGGAAATGACGATCAGCGCGATGAAGCTGTTCGGCACGCCGTAGGAGCGCCCGGCGGTGAGGAATTCGAGGTCGGGAAAGTTCTGGCCGAAGGCGAAGCCTGCGGTGCCGTCAGCGGTGTAGAAGCGGGCGACGCCGCGATAGATCAAGAGGCCGCACAAAGTGACGACAAAGGGCTGCAGCTTGAGCCTTGTGATCAGCCAGCCATGCACCAGGCCGATGATGGCGCCGAGCACGAGGATCAGCACGAAGGCCAGCGGCCACGCCACCTCGCGCACGGCGATGAAGTCGATGAACAGCGTTCCCAGCAGCGCGACCACCGAGCCGACCGACAGTTCGATGCCGCCGGTGATGATGACGAAGGCCTGGCCGATCGACAGGATGCCGAACAAGCCGATCAGGTTCGAGGTGTTGGCGAGGTTGATCGGCAACAGGAAGCGCGGATTGATGATCGCCACGATGGCGCCGACCACCAGGATCAGGATCAGCAGGCCGAGATCTTTCTTGCTCATCGTCTTCTCCCCAATGCCTGCCCGGGCAGGTTCCGCGAGACCTGCGGCAAAAACAAAAAACTATTTCGGCTGCTTGCCCACCGCCAGCAGCAGCACGTTTTCCTGGCTGAACCCGTCCTTGTCGAGAATGCCCGAAATCTGGCCCTCATGCATGACGGCGATGCGGTCGGACACGCCGATCACCTCTTCCATGTCCGAGGAGATCATCAGCACGGCGACGCCGGCATCGGCCAATGCGCGCATCAGGCCATAGATTTCCGCCTTGGCGCCGATGTCGATGCCGCGCGTCGGCTCGTCGAGGATCATCACTTTCGGATTCATGGCCAGCCACTTGCCGAGCACGACCTTCTGCTGGTTGCCGCCCGACAGCGTGCCGGTGCGCGTCTGCACCGACGGCGCCTTGATGCCGAGATTGCTCTTCTGCTTCTCGGCGGTGGCGGTCTCGGCGCTTGCCGAAACCAGGGAGCGGCGCGCATGCGCCGGCAGATTGGGCAGCGAAATGTTCTGGGCGATCGATAGGTCGAGCAGGATGCCGGTCAGCTTGCGGTCTTCCGGCACCAGGAAGATGCCATGCGCGACGGCATCGGCCGCGGAAGCCAGCGCAAGCGGCTTGCCGTCGAGCTCGAGCGCGCCGCCAAGCTT
>NZ_RZQG01000799.1:0-2769 GCF_003998635.1 Mesorhizobium sp. M7D.F.Ca.US.004.03.1.1 | reverse complement strand
GGACTGGCGCGACCTGCCGCTGGTCACCATCGATCCGGCCGACGCCAAGGACCATGACGACGCCGTCTTCGCTACACCCGATCTCGACGAGAAGAACCCGGGCGGCGTGGTCGCCACTGTGGCGATCGCCGACGTCGCCGCCTATGTGCGCTATGGCACGGCGCTCGATCGCGAAGCGCTGAAGCGCGGCAATTCGGTCTATTTCCCCGATCGCGTCGTGCCGATGCTACCCGAACGCATCTCCAACGATCTCTGCTCGCTGCGCGAGGGCCAGGACCGGCCGGCGCTCGCCGTGCGTATGGTTTTTTCGGCCGAGGGCCGCAAGCTCAGGCACTCCTTCCATCGCGTCATGATGAAGTCGGCGGCGAAGCTCGCCTACACCCAGGCGCAGGCGGCGATCGACGGCGTGCCGGACGAGAAGACCGGTCCAATCCTCGATACGGTGCTGAAGCCGCTGTGGGACGGCTATGCGATCCTGAAGCGTGGCCGCGATGGGCGCCAGCCGCTCGAGCTCGATCTGCCGGAGCGCAAGATCCTGCTCAAGCCGGACGGCACCGTCGATCGCGTCATCGTGCCGGAACGGCTCGATGCCCACAAGCTCATCGAAGAATTCATGATCCAGGCCAATGTTGCCGCCGCCGAGACGCTGGAAGCGAAGAAACAGGAACTGGTCTACCGCGTCCACGACGCGCCGTCGCTCGCCAAGCAGGAATCGTTGCGCGAGTTCCTGCAGACGCTTGGCCTGTCGCTCGCCCGCGGCGCGCAGATGCAGCCAAGCCAGTTCAACGGCATCCTGGAGCGCGTGCGCGGCGCCGACAATGAAGGCTTGGTCAACGAAGTGGTGCTGCGCTCGCAGAGCCAAGCCGAATACTCGCCCAAGAACATCGGCCATTTCGGTCTCAACCTCAGGCGCTACGCCCATTTCACCTCGCCGATCCGCCGCTATGCCGATTTGATCGTTCATCGCGGACTTATTGCCGCACTCGGCCTGGGCCCGGGCGGGCTGACGCAGGACGAAGCGGCACGGCTCGAAGATGTCGCGGTGCTGATCTCAGGCACGGAACGCCGCGCAATGGCGGCCGAGCGCGACACGGTCGACCGTCTGATCGCCGCCTATCTCGCCGAGCGCATCGACGACCGGTTCGATGCCCGCATCTCCGGCGTCACCAAATCAGGACTATTTGTCCAATTGCCGCAGTACGGCGCGGATGGTTTCATCCCGGTGTCAACATTGAACGGCGATTACTATATATACGACGAAACGGCCCGCTCCCTGTTCGGAGAACGCTCGGGCAAAGGCTACCAGCTCGCGGACCGCGTCGAAGTCCGACTCGTCGAGGTGGCACCGATGGCCGGCGCGATGCGCTTCGAGATGTTGACCGACCCGAAGCCTTTGCCGGGCTCCAAGCGGTCGTTTCACAAGGCCAAGGGCCGCGCCCGCGCGTCGCAATCGCGACCGGGTTCGCGCGGCAGGAGACGATGATGACAACAGCCATTGAAGAACAGGTTTTCGGCGGAGAACATCACTCGGGCCGGGTCGCCCGCCCGCTGTGGACGGCGATGAAGCGCGGCCTGCTCGGCCGCTGCCCGCATTGCGGCGAAGGCAAGCTGTTTCGCGCCTTCACCAAGACCGTCGACACATGCAGCGTCTGCGGTGAGGAACTGCATCACCACCGCGCCGACGACCTGCCTGCCTATCTCGTCATCGTCATCGTCGGTCACATCGTGCTCGGCGCTTTCATGGGCGTCGAGGCGACCTCCACCTTGTCCACATGGCAGCACATCGCCATCTGGGTGCCGCTGACCATCCTTCTGTCGGTCGCACTGCTGCAACCGGTCAAGGGTGCCGTCATCGGACTGCAATGGGCCTTCTATATGCACGGCTTCGGCGACGAACACGACGTGATCGAGCCGCATCCCGGAGCCTGAGTCGCAGCCAAGAATGCGCCCTGGCGCAACATACCGACCGTGAAAGGCCACTTTCGCTTGCCAGAAGTTTCCGCTAGGTCCTGCGCATGGACGGTATGACCAAGGCGGAAGTCGACAAGATCGAGCGGAGCATGATCGCTCATAGCGACCGGCCAATTCGGCCGCGCGACGCGGCAACCCTGATCCTGCTCGACCGCAAGGGCGATGACGTGCTGGTTCTGATGGGCCGCCGCCATGCCGGCCACGCCTTCATGCCGGGCAAGTTCGTCTTTCCCGGCGGCCGCACCGATCCGGCCGACAGCCGCATCCCGGTCGCCGCTGCATTGCACCCGGAGCAGGAAGCTAGGCTGATCGCCGGGCCGGGGCGCATAAGCGCCGCACGAGCCCGCGCCATCGCCTTGTCGGCCATCCGCGAGACCTATGAGGAAGCCGGATTGCTGATCGGCCGCAAAGGCGCTTTCGCCACCGTCAGGCCCGATTGGCAAGGTTTTGCCGAACACGGCGTGCAGCCCTCTCTGGACATGCTGCGCTTCGTCGCGCGCGCCATCACGCCGCCCAACCGGGTGCGCCGCTTCGACACGCGCTTCTTTAGCGCCTGGCGCGACGACGTCGCAGTCGAACTGCCCGGTGGCGGCCCGACCAACGAACTCGAAGAGCTGGTCTGGTTGCCGCTTGCCAAGGCCAGGGAAGCCGACATACCCGACATCACCCGAATGATCCTGGACGAGCTGCAAAAGCGCCTCGCCCATGATCCGCTGTTGCGTCCGGGCGGTCCCGTGCCCTTCTACCGGCTTGTCCGCAACCGCTTCACCCGCGAACTTCTGTAGAGTATTCAGCATC
>NZ_RZQG01000798.1:0-2770 GCF_003998635.1 Mesorhizobium sp. M7D.F.Ca.US.004.03.1.1 | reverse complement strand
GTTCCAGCGCAGCAAGCCGGTCTTCCGGCGCTGGCTGGAGCTGTCTTTCGGGTGCGCGCAGGGATGGCTGGTCGAGCAACATGGACTATTTCGAGCCGAGCGTCTTGATCGCCTCGTCGGTGGAGGAGTCGGTCTGCCGCATCAGGGCGGCGGTGTTCTCGAAGGCACGCTGGACCATGATCAGCCGGGTGATTTCCAGCACCGGATTGACGTTGGACTCTTCGAGGAAACCCTGGGCAACGCCGATATCGGAGCGATCGGTGACAGGCTCAGGCGTGCGCGCCGGAACGATGCCGGAATTGCCGTAGCGGACGAAATTTTCGCCCGGATCGAAATTGTAGACACCGATGGAGCCGACAAGCTGATCGTTCTGGCGCAGCGAACCGTCGGCCCCGGCCTTGGGTGGACCGTTGCGCGGGTCGAGCTGGATCGGCGAGCCGCCGGCATCGAGCACCGGGTGGCCCTCGATCGACATCAGTTCGCCGTTCTCGTTCATCGAAAAGCGCCCGTCGCGGGTCATGACGGTGCCGACAGGCGTATCGATGGCGAACCAGGCATCGCCCTGAATGGCGAAATCGAAGGGATTGCCGGTCTCGCTCAAAGCACCGTGGGCGCCGGAAAGATAGGTCTTGCCAGAGGAGGCGAAGGACACCGATTTCGGTCCGGTGCCGGACACGACGTCCTCGAACTTCACGCCAGTGGCGCGAAAGCCGATCGTCGAGGCGTTGGCGACGTTGTCGGCGATCGTGTCGAGGCGACGCTCGAGCGCGATCTGCGAGGAAAGGGCGACGTACAGGCTGTCCCGCATGATGATCTCAGAACCTTAGTTTCTGCATGGCCATCATCAGGTCGGTGGAGATGCCGACCGTGATCGGCTGGGCAAACAGCACGCTGACCGAGGTGACGGCGGATGAGGTCGGGTTGTTGATCTCGTACATGCTGGTGAAGCGCGTCAGGAACTTGCCGAGCTTCTCGGGATCGGAGAAATCCGAGATGTCGAGTTTCTGTTCGAACAGCTGCGCCTGCTTGTCGACATCGGCGGTGGCGAAGGAATCGGGCAGCCCGAGCACGGTGCGCACGACGCTGGCAAGGGCGGTGTCGGCCAGCACGTCGTACCAGCTGGTGATGGTCGGCGCCTTGCGATCGAAATAGAGCGCCAGCCGCACGCCCTGGTTGGTCTGGCCGGCATCCTCTTCGAGGGTCTGGCGCATGTATTTGTCGACGGTCGGCTGCTGCGCCGGATTGATGGTGGTGGTGTTCTCACCATAGGCCTCGAAATTGAAGGCGGAGGCAAGCGCGGCGTAGGTCTTGTCCGTCATCTTGTTGGCGACGCTGTCGGGGTCGCGAACGCCACCTTGCAGAACACGCTTGATGAGGTCCTTGTCCTCGGTCGTCGAATCGAGGCCGAATGACGCCAGCGCGTATGTGTAGAGCCGGGTGTTCGACATCAGATCGTCGATCGACTTCACCTTGGTGATGTTGGCGAGATAGTATGTCGTCTCGCCCTTCACGTAGTCCGAATCCGGATCGAGGCCGGCGATTTTCGCCTGCGTGGCGTAGTTCTTGGTCACCATCTGCTGCGTCTTGTTGTAGATGGTCGCATCGGCGCCGTTGGCGGCGAAATTGAAGGCGCTGACGAATTCGGCGTAGCGCTTGTCGGTCAGCTTGTTGGCGAAGCTGTTAGGATCGGAGACGCCTTCCTTAAGTGCCTTGACCATGAAGGCCTTGGCGTAGTCCATGTCCTCGAGCCCGTATGCCTTCATGGCATATTTGAACAAACGGTCATTCTTGACGAAATCGTCGATCGATTTCACCTTGGTGATGTTGTCCAGATAATATTTGGTATCGCGATCGACCACGGGCTGCTGCTCGATCCTGTCGAGCGACTTCGAGATGTCCTTGGTGATGAGCTGGTAGCTGGTAAAGGTATTAAGCAAAGACGTGCCTCCGGCCGAAGCTATGCCAGCACAATACCCCCACTTCCTTGCGCGAAACTGAATCGTCTCCGACGCTTTCGATTCAAGCCTCACACAAGGCACGGGAGCTATCCCTTACGCCTGATGTGAAATGCGGAAGGACCTTTCGTGGGCATTCTGATTGGACTGGTGGTTACGCTCGGCTGCGTCCTTGGCGGCTTCATGGCCATGGGCGGCCATCTTCACGTGCTGGTCCAGCCGTGGGAAGCCGTGGTCATCTGCGGCGCCGCGTTCGGCACGTTTCTTGTCGCCAATCCGATGAAGACGGTCAAGGATACCGGCAAGGCCATCCTCGAGGCGTTCAAGCAGGCGGTGCCGAAGGAACAGAACTACCTGGAAACACTGGGCGTGCTGCACAGCCTGATGCGCGAACTGCGCTCGAAGTCGCGCAGCGAGGTCGAGGCGCATATCGACAATCCCGAGGAATCGGCGATCTTCCAGGCCTTTCCGACCGTACTCAAGAATCACGATCTGACGAATTTCATCTGCGATTACTGTCGCATCATCATTATCGGCAATGCCCGCTCGCACGAGATCGAGGCGCTGATGGACGAGGAAATCCAGACCATCAAGTCCGACAAGATGAAGGCCTATCACGCAATGGTGGCGGTCGGGGACGGCTTGCCAGCGCTCGGCATCGTCGCCGCCGTGCTCGGCGTGGTCAAGGCGATGGGTGCGCTCGACCAGTCGCCGGAAATCCTCGGCGGCCTGATCGGCGCGGCCCTGGTCGGCACCTTCCTCGGCATCTTCCTGTCCTACGCGGTGGTCGGACCCGTCGCCACCAAGATCAAGAC
>NZ_RZQG01000797.1:0-2772 GCF_003998635.1 Mesorhizobium sp. M7D.F.Ca.US.004.03.1.1 | reverse complement strand
GGCACGCGGTGGCGCCGCCACCGCCTTGAAAACAAAGACGCATGCAGCGGCAAATGCCGGTGGATTGCCGCGGCATCTCCCAGACTCCAGAAACCAGATGGAAAAAGCTGCCGCTTTTTCCCCGGACAACGCGAAGCGTTTGTCCTCCGAAAATGCGCAGCATTTTTCGCTGGGCAATGCGAAGCCTGCGGATTTCTCCCCGGCAGGCAAAAACAAAACGGCTCCCGTTTTTTCGGGAAGAAAGCCCGGCTGGCATCAGCCGAAAACCCACACCGACGCCGCCAACGCCATCATTGAGGAGATACGCAGACATGACTGCAGCCGAATTGCAGCAGGCGACCAAGGCGTTGGCCGCGATGTTCTCATGCTTCCCGCAATCCGCGCTGACTGACGTCGACATGCAGATGCGCGGCTATCTCAGCGCCGTGCAGGATGCCGAGCTGACCGACGTGCAGAGCGCCATCCAGCGCTTCATGCGCGGCGAGGTGAAAACCGGCAACGCCCAGTTCTGCCCCTCCAGCGCGCAACTCTGCATCGAACTGCGCGAACGCCGCGCGATACGAGAGCTGCTGGCGCGACGGGCGGCGGGCACGCTGGGGCCTGCTGCCATCAAGAGGAGCTAGACCCCCTCGTCCGGCCGCTTCGCGGCCACTTTTGCTGGGGCGAGTCACCTGCCTCGCCCGTCCTTCGGACCCCCGTGGGGGAGAAGAGGAAGGCGCCGGCGCTGCAAGTCTCCTCTCCCCTCGGGGAGACGGTGGCCGAGCGAAGCGGAGGCCGGGTGAGGGGGAGTTACACGGCCAGTTATCAGCCAACGCCCGACCCAACACCCCAACCAGGAGCCATCCATGCCCAGGAAAACCAAATCCGCCAAACCACAGGCGCCGAAACTGCCCAAGGGCGAGGCCGAGCAGGTACGTATCCGGCGCGAGGTCGGCCATGATTTCGCGCTCAGGGACGACGCCTTCGGCCGCAAGCGGCTGGCCGCCGGCACTTCTGAGGCAAGCCGCGTCTACGAAGTGTCTAATGACGGCTTCACATCCACAGGCGGCATCGTGCGGGTGCGCACTATCGACCCGCTCATCGGCATCACCTCGCTGTCGCGCCAGCAGCGCGAGGCCGGCCTGCGCTACCGCGGGGATTTCCGCTGCAGCCAGCAGGCTGATGTCAAGCCGATGCGCTGGACCGAGCGCATCGACGGCGGCCGCCACGGCGGCGGCATCGCCGACAGCGTGCTGGACGCCGGCCGCGCGCACGCCGCCGCCACCAAGGCGCTAGGCCATTGGGAAGTGGCTGCCGTGGTGCGACAAGTCTGCTGCGCGGAAGGCTCGATCAAGGGCGTGGCGGAACAGACCGGAGAGGGTCGCGATGTGGTGACGAAGCTGCTGAAGGTCGGGCTGGATCTGCTGGCGGTGCATTATGGGATGATGATGGGGCGGCGGTGAGGGGCGCAATGATCCGACCGGCGATGCCGGCCGGATCATGATTTCATACGATCAGCTTATCGGCAGACGCGGATTTCCTCAGTGATCCTGTGGTGGTAGCGCCAGTGCGTGACCAGTTCCACGTGGCAACGGTGGTGCCGGTGGAAATAACGCGGCCTGTAGCCGTTGTCGTAGGCGTCGTAGGGGCTATAGACGTAGCGGCCGCCATAATCCCCATAACCATCGTAATAGTCGTTACCGTAGTAGTCGTTATAGCCGCCGATGCCGATAAAGACATGACTGCGGGCATCCGCGGGGGCGATCATCGCCGCCGCCGAAGCAATGGCGATAACCGAAACAAGCAGGAGCTTCTTCATAGCTACCTCCTTTTCAAGGTTGACCTAATATAACCCCTAAGATGCGGCCTCGTTCCACAGATTCGTAAGACAAAGGATGCGGATACCGGCGCGCGAGAGTCCTGGGCCGCGCAATGGGGTGGCTGGCGTGGTGCGACAAGTCTGCTGCGCCGCTTCTCACCCCTAAAACAGCGCCCGCTCCAACGGCCCTTCCAGCGTCTCCGCAAACGCCGTCGCCAGATGGTGCCTGTCGCGGAAAGCTAGCTTGCCGCCGATGACGACGTGGCAGGCGGTGGGGCCACAGAAGTGGTTGGTGAGGTCGACATAGCGCGTGTCGGGCACGCTTGCCACGACCGCGCGCTCGGCGGCGGCGGTGCTGTCGTTGGCGGCGTTCGCCCTTGGTGTGTCGCAGTGCGGCGAGGGTGCCTCGCGCCACCACAGCGCGCGCGCCACGCAGGAGTCGGCGAAGCTGTCGTTGATCGGTGTGTCGCGAATCACGGCCGTCTCGACACCGGCCCGACTGAAGGCCTGCAAGGTCGAGCGCAGGCCGGCCTGCCAGCGCGCGGTCTCGGCTCTGCGGCCGGCGGTGGGCATATCGCGCGTCAGGTTGCCGATGGAGAATTCCGAGATCACCACTAGGCGCGGCTTGGCGCGGATGATGTCTGCTATCGCTTGCTCGCGCCAGGCGTCGCATTCGGTGTAGTCGCGCTTCAGCACCGTGTTGAAGGTGGAGAGCCGCGAGGCGCGGCATGATGATTTGAGGTAGGTGACCACCTTGGTGTCGTTGCGCTTGGCCGCTTCGATCAGCGGCGTCGACCAGTGGTCGGCATGCGAATCGCCGAACAGCACGACGGTATGGGCGGCATCCGCGGCGCCGAACACGCAGGGTTTTGGCGTCACCGTGTGGAAGTCGAGCAGGCAGCTCTTGTCGACGGCACGCGCGATGGAAGGTTTTTCGGCTGCCTGCTCGATGCCGCGCTGCTCGGAGCCGATGT
>NZ_RZQG01000796.1:0-2777 GCF_003998635.1 Mesorhizobium sp. M7D.F.Ca.US.004.03.1.1 | reverse complement strand
GCATCGGACTCCAACATGTCGATCATGCCTTCGGCGGCTTCTTCCACCCCGACGCCCAATATGTCGGAGCATTTCTCCTGGAAGGCGCGGCGCGCCTTTTCGACCTGCAGCACGACCTTGCCGCCCAGGAAATAGTACGGGTTCAGCCGGCCGAGAATGGCGTCGCAATCGGCGATCGTGGGTTCGGTACCGCCGCGATCGAAGCAGATCGGGCCGGGGTCGGAGCCGGCGCTTTCCGGCCCGAGGCTAACCTTCTTGGTCAGCGGGTCGACCTTGAGGATCATGCCGGCGCCAGCGCCGATCGTGTCGAGATGCAGCGTCGGCACGTTGAGCTTGAAGCGGTCCATCAGCGGCTCGTTCTCAATTCGCGTCTGACCGCGCGTGATGACGCCCATATCGAAGGAGGTACCGCCCATGTCCGAGCAGATCAGCGAGTCGTTGCCGATCAGTTTGCCGACATAGGCAGCACCGAGGATGCCGCCGATCGGGCCTGAGATCATGGTTTCATGCAGGCGCGGGTGGTTGATCGAGGTCAGACCGCCGAAGGAGAGCAGCGTCTGCACGCCATATTTGAAGCCGTATTTCTTCGAGACGTCCTCAATGCCCTTGAGCTGCTTGCGGCCACGCGAGGTGGCGTAGGCCTCGATCAGCACCGAGTTCAGCCGCGACTGCTCACGGATGACCGGGCGGACCTCATGGCTGGTGTAGACGATGATGTCGGCGCCGGCCTTATCGACCTCCGCGCGGCAGATCTCGGCGATGCGCTTCTCGTGCACCGGATTGACGTGCGAGAAGATGGTCATGATGCAGATCGCCTCGACCTTGTCGGCTATCAGCTTTTTCGCGGCGGCTGAGACTTCGTGTTCATAGAGCGGCAGCACGATGTCGCCGAACTGGTCGATGCGCTCGGTGACGCCATGGGTGCGGCGGCGCGGCACCAGCGGATCGGGATGATGGTGGGTGACCGCATGCAGCCGGTCGGCATAGGAATAGTCGGCCCAGGCCTGCAGGCCGCGGCCCATCAGGATCATGTCCTCGAGGCCCTTGGTGGTGATCAGGCCGAGCCGGCGGCCGGTGCGCGACAGCAACGTGTTGAGCATGCCGGTGCCGGAATAGAGCACGACGTTGACGCCGGAAAACAGTGATTCCAGCGAGATGCCCCAGGCATCCGCCGCGTCCTCGGCCGAAGCCAGAAAGCCCTCGGCTTCGTTCTTCGGCGTGGTCGCAGACTTGCCGATCTTGAAGTGGCCGTCCTGATCGACAAGGATCGTGTCGGTCATGGTGCCGCCGGCGTCGATGCCGATGACGATTGGATTGCCAATGATTGGACTGGTCAGGTTTGGCTGGGTCACGGTCGCCTCGGGATCTGGTCTAGGTTGACGCCAGGCTAGATTCGATGGGCGGCTTCGCGCCATATGCCTAAAGACACAATGACGGTTGGGCAGGGATCGCCGAGAAAAGGGCATGCGCATGGGGACCATCTGGGCGCCGCTCGCCAAAGCGATCGCCGCCACCGGCACGGACAGGCATGTCGACTGCCTGATCGACCTGATCGGCGCGGACATCGAGCACGATCTCGTCACGGTGACACGTTATTCGGCGACGCAGACGCCGGAATTCATCAAGCATCGGCGCTTCTCGGACGAGATGATCCGGCGCTATCTCGATAACTACTACGTCTTCGACCCGTTCTATGCCTCGTGGCGGCGCGATCGAAGGCTGGGCATAATGCCGCTGAAGCGGCTCGCCGACGACGCGGCCAAGCGCGGCCAGTACATTGCCGGCTTCCTGGCGCAGTCGGAGATCTGCGACGAGGTCGGCATCATGCTTGCTGATGGCGGCGACTGGTGCCTCGGCATCTTCCTCGACCGCTCGACCACATCATTCAAGGACAGCGAGATATCCCTGCTGGATGAGCGGCTGCCGGTGTTCGAGGCGTTGCACGCGCTCGACATCAAGGCGCGGGGAGCAAAATTCTCCCGCACGTCGGCGCCGACAGGCCCCGGCGCCTCGCCCCGGCAGGAGCCCATCATTCCGGCCGGCCTGTGGCCGGAGCTGTCGCTGCGCGAACGGGAGCTGGTCCAGCTGATCCTCGCCGGCCACCCGACGGCGAACATCGCCGAGCGCCTCGGCATCACCGTCGGCACGGTCAAGAACCATCGCCGGCGTATCTACGAGAAGCTCGACATCACCACGGAGCGGGAATTGTTCTTGCAGTTTTTTCAACACCGGGCGGAGCGGTAGCCGAGCGTCTCCCCTGCCGATCCGCCAGTGAGCTCCCGCCGCAAATCGGTGCTCCGGCTTCTCGCTGGAATGGCCGAAAGCGCCCCTCAAAATTCCTCTTGCGGAACGCCGCCGTCCCGGCTTAGTCTCGGCTTCGCGCAGAAAATGAAATTTAATTCCATTTGTTCAGTGCCCGCGAGCCAGTGCAGTGCCCAGGAAAAATGGCTCGCCGCAATCGACTGAGAAAATATTTGATATATCATCTACCAGAACGGAAATAGCTGACATGGTCCAGCAGATATCGATCCAGCCATCGGCGCCCTGGTTGCGGCTAGAGGTCGACGATTCGGACTGGAACGACGCCGAGGTTTCGAGCCTGGTGCGCTGGTATCACCAGATGCTGCTCATCCGGCGTTTCGAGGAAAAAGTGCTCGATCTCGCCAATGCCGGGCTGGTGCATGGTCCGGCGCATGCCAGCATCGGCCAGGAGGCGACGGCGGTCGGCGCGATGTCCGTGCTCGGCACCGGCGACCGCATCAATGGCACCCACCGCG
>NZ_RZQG01000795.1:0-2779 GCF_003998635.1 Mesorhizobium sp. M7D.F.Ca.US.004.03.1.1 | reverse complement strand
GCAGCGTGACGCGCCTTGTCACTTGCCACTGGTTGGCGCCGAGCGAGCGGGCCGCCTCTTCCAGCTCCGGCGCGAAGGTCTGCAGCCGCGCCGAGACGACGACGATGACATAGGGCAGCGCCAGCGCGACATGGCCGAGCAGGATCGCATGCAGGCCGCGGCCGATGCCGACGCCGAAGAAGAAGATCAGCATTGCCGTGCCGGTGATCAGCCACGGTATGGCGATCGGCGGAAACAGCAGCGCCTGCAGGAACTTCTTGCCGCGGAACTCATAGCGATAGAGCGCCAACGAAGCCGCCGAGCCGAGCACGACGCAGATGACGGTCGTAATGACGGCGATCTCGACGCTGTTCCAGGTCGCCGCGATCAGCTGGTCGTTCTGCCACAGCGAGGCATACCATTCGGTCGTCCATTCGAACGGCAATTGGTAGAAGGGCGAGACGTTGAACGACATCAGTGCCATGATGATGATGGGCAGATAAAGAAAGGCGAGCAGCAGCAAGATATAGAGGCGGCCGAGCCATTCGAGGATGCGGGTCGTTGCCATCACGCAGCCCTCCGCAGCACCGGCGAGGCAATTGCCAGGATGACCAGCACCACGGCCAGCAGGATGAAGGAGAGCGCAGCACCGAGCGGCCAGTTGAACACCGCGACGAACTGGTCCTCGATGACCGTGCCATAGAAGGTGCCGGTGCGGCCGCCGAGGATGCGCGGCTCCATGAACGAGCCGACGACCGGCACGAAGATCAGCGCCGCGCCCGCGACCAATCCGGGCATCGACAGCGGGATGATCACTCGCTTCAAAACCTGCAGCCGCGATGCGCCAAGCGAGCGCCCGGCCTCGATCAGCGAGTCATCGATCGCCTGCAGCGTGAGATAGCAGGTCAGCACCATGTAGGGCACGTAGGAATGCACCAGCCCGATGATGACGGCGGGATAGGAATACATCAGGTCGATGTTGATCTTGAACGGCAGCATGGCGTTGAGCGCGGTGTCGAGGATGCCGCCTTCGCGCAGCACCATCGCCCAGGAAAAGATGCGCACCAGCCCATTCGACCAGAACGGCAGGATGACGAGCAGGAAGATCGCCTCGCGGCTGCGGCCTTTCAGCACCTTGGCGAGCACGTAAGCGGCGGGATAGCCGATGACGACGCACCACAACGTCACTTCGAGGCCAAGGCGCAGCGAGGCCAGCAGCAGCGTCAGATAAAGGCTTTGCGAGAAGAAGGCGGCATAGTTACCAAGGGTGAATGCCCACGGCTTTCCCGACAGCGGCAGTTCGGTCATGAACGAGAAAAAGACCATGGCGGACAGCGGCAGGAAGATCGCCACCGTCAGCCAGAGATAGGCCGGCGCCAGCAGCGGCAATGCCGATCTCAGCCCGTTTCGCGATGCTGTCGCAGCTGCCATGATACCCTCCTCCCCAGGATTGAAGTGCCAGCCGACGCGAACCGCCGGCTGGCTTGGGTGTCGGCTTTATTTCACGTCGACCTTCAGCTGCTGCCACAGCGCCAGATAGGCTTCGCGCTGCGCGTCGGTGATCGGCGCCTGGAACTGGATGCGCTTGGCCACTTCGGGGTCACCCATGACCTTGCGGTTGAACGCATCCTCGGGCAGCGCTTCCACCGCCTTGGTGTTGGCCGACACTGGAGCGCCGACCTTGGTGACCCATTCGACGTAGAATTTCGGGTCGATCATGTAGTTGATGAAGGCCTCGGCACCGGCGACGTTCTTGGCGCCGACCGGAATGGAAAACGCGTCGAGCCAGGCGACGGCGCCCTCCTGCGGCACGACCAGCGAGACCGGCAGCTTGAAATGCGTCTTGGCGCGATCGGCCGAGCCGCTCCAATAGGTGCCGATGTCGATCTGGTTGGAGGCGACCATCTGGTTCCAGTCGTTCTCCGAGCTCCAGAAGGTCTTGATCTGCGGCATCAGCGAGGTGAGCTTCGCCTTGACCGCATCCATATCCTTGATGTCGTTGATGTTCTGGCCGGTGGCGATGGCGCCGAACTGCACCGCCTCGACGGCGTCGTCGCGAATGACGACACGGCCCTTGTGGGCGGCATCCCACATCTCGGCGATGCTCGTCGGCGGCTTGTCGAAGGATTTGTCGTTGATGGCGAGTGCCGTCAGGCCCCACACCCACGGCACGCCATAGACCTTACCATCATGGACGAGCATCGGCGATCCCGCCTTGTCCTTGCTGATGTCGGCGTAGTTCGGCAATTTGGAGACGTCGATCGGCTGGATCAGCTTGCCGTCCATCGCCTGGTCGTTGAAGGCGGCATTGATCATGACCACGTCGTAGAGGCCGGGATTGGTCCGGATCTTGGTCAGCATTTCCTGTTCGGAATTGAAGAAATCGTTGACGACCTTGTTGCCGGTTGCCTTTTCGAACGCCTCGACGGCCCACGGCTCGTCGGCGCCGTAGCCCTTCCAGTTGAGCACATGCACTTCGTCGGCCTTGGCGGCGAACGCGAGTGCGGAGGTAAAGACGGCGGTCGCCGTCAGCAGAGCAGTCAAGTCAGGCATGCGCATGGTTGGTTCCTCTCTGTGGGTTTGCCCGGTTCCCGGGCTTGTCAGGCTTTCCAGCTGTTATGCATTGGCCTTCTGTGTCCGGCCTGCATCCGACGGGTCGGCGGCATGGCTCAGGAATGTCTGGATTTCGCGGTTCGTCGGCGCCGACGAGCCACCGTGGCGGGTGACCGATATGGCCGCCGCCGCATTGGCATAGCGCGCTACCTCGAAGGGCGGGAGGCCCCGCGCCAGCGCGCTATGC
>NZ_RZQG01000794.1:0-2781 GCF_003998635.1 Mesorhizobium sp. M7D.F.Ca.US.004.03.1.1 | reverse complement strand
GAATACCGCTTTCGCGGCAACTCGCTGATGGGCCTCTATCTGGCGCTCGGCATCATGATCCCGATCCGGCTGGGCACCGTCGCCATCCTGCAGTTGATGGTGGCGAGCGGGCTGGTCAACACGCTGACGGCGCTGATCCTGGTCTACACCGCGCAAGGCCTGCCGCTTGCCGTCTTCATCCTGTCGGAATTCATGAAGCAAGTGTCCGACGATCTGAAGAATGCCGGCCGCATCGACGGCCTGTCCGAATACACCATCTTCTTCAGGCTGGTGCTGCCGCTGGTGCGGCCATCGATGGCGACGGTCGCCGTCTTCACCATGATCCCGATCTGGAACGATCTGTGGTTCCCGCTGATCCTGGCGCCGTCGGAAGAAACCAAGACGGTGACGCTCGGCGCGCAGCTCTTCCTCGGCCAGTTCGTCACCAACTGGAACGCCATCCTGGCGGCGCTCTCGCTGGCGATCATGCCGGTGCTGATCCTCTACGTCATCTTCTCGCGGCAACTGATCCGCGGCATCACCTCCGGAGCCGTCAAGTGAGTTCGCAGGCACCTCTTCGCGTCGTCGTCGCCGGCCTTGGCAATATGGGCCGCAGCCATGCGCTGGCCTATCACAGCAATCCGGGCTTCGAGATCGCGGCGCTGATCAACCGCTCCGACGTGCCGTTGCCGGACGGGCTGTCGGGCTACGGCATCAGGCGCTCCTTCGATGACGCCTTGCGCGAAGAAAAGCCCGATGTCGCCTGCATCGCCACCTATTCCGACAGCCATGCCGACTATGCGGTTAGGGCGTTCGAGGCTGGCTGCCATGTCTTCGTCGAAAAGCCGCTGGCAACGACGGTGGCCGATGCCAAGCGTGTCGTCGCGGCGGCCAAAGCCAATGGCAAGAAACTGGTGATCGGCTACATCCTGCGCCATCACCCATCCTGGATCAGGCTGATCGCCGAAGCACGCAAGCTCGGCGGCCCCTACGTCTTCCGCATGAACCTCAACCAGCAATCCTCGGGCCATACCTGGGAGACGCACAAGCAGTTGATGCAGACGACGTCGCCGATCGTCGACTGCGGCGTGCACTATCTCGACGTCATGCTGCAGATCACCGACGCCAAACCGGTCGAGGTGCGCGGCATGGGCGTGCGGCTGACAGAGGAGGTGGCGCCCTCCATGTACAATTACGGCCACCTGCAGGTGCTGTTCGATGACGGTTCCGTCGGCTGGTACGAAGCAGGCTGGGGGCCGATGATTTCGGAAACCGCCTTCTTCGTGAAGGACGTGATTTCGTCGAATGGCTGCGTGTCGATCGTCATGAAGGAAGGCGTCAAGTCCGACGACATCGACACCCACACCAAGACCTCGACCATACGCCTGCACAGTGCCGCGACCGGCGCGGACGGCAAGTTCGTCAAGCCGGACGAAATGCTGTCGATGGAAGGCGAACCCGGCCACCAGGACCTTTGCGACCTCGAACAGGCCTTCGTGCTGAAGGCGATCCGCGAGGATCTGGATCTCACCAAACACATGGACGACGCGGTCAAATCGCTCGCCGTCTGCCTTGCCGCCGACGAGAGCGTGCGCAGTGGCGCCGCCGTCAAACTCTAGAACAGGGACGAAGCCGTGGGCTCGCTGAACATCGAGAATGTGAAGAAGGCCTTCGGGCCGGTCGAGGTGCTGAAGGGCATCAACCTCGAAGTGACCGACGGCGAATTCGTCGTCTTCGTCGGCCCGTCGGGTTGCGGCAAGTCGACCTTGCTCAGGGTCATCGCCGGACTGGAGGATTCGACCTCGGGCCGCGTCGTCATCGACGGCGAGGATGTTTCCGCCACCCCACCGGCCAAGCGCGGCATCGCCATGGTATTCCAGACCTATGCGCTCTACCCGCATCTGACGGTGAAGAACAATATGGGCCTCGGCCTCAAGCAGGCCGGCACGCCGGCGGCCGAGATCGAGCGCCGCATCGGCATCGCCTCATCGATGCTGTCGCTGGAGCCCTATCTCGAAAGGCGGCCGGCCGAGCTTTCCGGCGGCCAGCGCCAGCGCGTCGCCATCGGCCGCGCCGTGGTGCGCGAGCCGAAACTGTTCCTGTTCGACGAACCGTTGTCGAACCTTGATGCCGCGCTGCGCGTCAACACGCGGCTGGAAATCGCGCAGCTGCACCGCCGGCTGAAGGCGACGATGATCTACGTCACCCACGATCAGGTCGAGGCGATGACACTGGCCGACAAGATCGTCGTGCTCAACGCCGGCCGGATCGAGCAGATCGGCGGCCCGATGGAACTCTACAATTCGCCGGCAAATGAGTTCGTCGCCGGCTTCATCGGCTCGCCGAAGATGAACTTTGTCGATGGCGCCCGGCTTGGTGAGGCGGCGAAGACCATCGGCGTGCGGCCGGAGCACCTGACCGTCGATCCGAAGTCAGGCGCCTGGAAGGGAACGGTCGTTCATGCCGAGCATCTCGGCGCCGACACCAATCTCTATCTCGATTGCGAGAAGGCCGGGCTGATCACCGTGCGGATTTTCGGTGTCTATGATGCCGAACCGGGCGCCACGCTCTATGCGACGCCGGAGCCGAGGAAGATCTATCGGTTTGGGGCTGATGGGAAGGTGCTGAAGTAGGGGCTGACGGCGCAGCCCCCTCACCCAGCCTCCGCTTCGCTCGGCTGACCTCTCCCCGAGGGGAGAGGAGATTGTCAGCGCCGCCGCTCACCTCTTCTCCCCTGCGGGGAGAAGGTGGCCGCGAAGCGGCCGGATGAGGGGGCAGCGCAACCTTGCAGATCTACAAATC
>NZ_RZQG01000793.1:0-2786 GCF_003998635.1 Mesorhizobium sp. M7D.F.Ca.US.004.03.1.1 | reverse complement strand
GGGACCACCCGCGCCGCGGCATGATCCCGCCGGCGGATTTCATCCCGGTCGCCGAAAGCTGCGGGCTGATCGTACAGCTCGGCCTGTTTGCCATGCAGCAGGCGGCGGAAGACCTCGCCAGCTGGCAAAAACAGATCGGCGACGCGCCGCTGTCGGTCTCGGTCAACCTGTCCAGCCGCCAGCTGATCCGCCGCGATCTGGTCAGCGATGTCCGCTCGGTCATCGCGCGAGCTAACCTCAAGCCGCGCTGCTTCCGGCTCGAGCTCACCGAATCGCTTGTCATGGACAATCCCGAGCAGACCGCCCATGTGCTGACCAAGCTGAAGCAGCTCGGCATCGGCCTGTCGCTGGACGACTTCGGCACCGGCTACTCCTCATTGGCCTATCTGACGCGTTTCCCCTTCGACACCATCAAGATCGATAAGAGCTTCGTCGACGACAACACGCCGAAGCGCGCGGTGCTGCTCAAATCGATGGTCAACATGGCGCATGAGCTCGGCCTGTCTGTCGTCGCCGAGGGCATTTCTGACGAAAGCGATGCGCTGGAATTGCGACAGATGGGCTGCGAATATGTGCAGAGCTTCATGTTCGGCGCGCCGATGCCGGGCGACCAGGTGCTAAAGCAGCTGAAAGAGCAGTATCCGCTCACGCAGGCCTGACAGGATTTCGCGTGCGTCGCTCGAGCGCACCAAGGTCTCCGCGACGGTGTTTCATTTTAGCCGAACTAGCTCATCGACCTGGAAGGATGTCGAAAGTGTAGGATTTAATCCTACACCGTGCTATAGGGAGACAATCAGAGGATTTCCATAATGCGCACGACGCAACAGATGAGCATCACCCTGCCGCCCGAGATGGCGCAGATGGTCAAGACCAAAGTCGCCTCGGGGGAGTACGCCACCGAGAGCGAGGTCATCCGCGATGGCCTGAGGGCTTTGGCGGCGCGTGACAAGGCTCTGGAACGCTGGCTCGTTGAGGAAGTCGTGCCGACCTTGAAGGATTTCGACGCCCACCCTGAAAACCTTGCTGACCCCGAAGACGTCCGTGGCCGCCTCAAGGCGCGGGTCTCAGCGTTGACGGCCAAGTCATCCCGCAGTGCATGAACTATACGGTCAAGTTCCATCCGGCAGCCGAACGGGACCTCGACGATCTGCTAACGCATCTTGCGCAGGAGGCCGGTGCTACTGTCGCCAACCGGTTTGTCGACCGCATCGTAGACTACCGCCTGGGATTCTCGACGTTCCCTGAGCGCGGTATGCGCCACGACGATGTGGCGAAGGGGCTGCGCACCGTCGGCTGGCGTCGCCGGGCCACCATTGCCTTCACCGTGCGGCAGGACACGGTGGGATTCTCTATGCCGGCCGGACGCTGGAGCTACCGGCGGACGACGAATGACATCCAAGGCCTTGACGCGACCAGAAAGGCACATCGAGCACAGCCAAGCCTGAGTAGCCCCAGATTGAATCCGATTGCGACGCTCTAGGCGTGTCCGGCCGCGAGGCTGAGATGCGCGAGGTCTATGCCGATCGAGGCGAGGATCCGGTCGTATTTGCGCTCGATGTCGGTGTCGAACAGAAGCTCGGCATTGGCCGGACAGGTCAGCCAGCCATTCTCGGCGATCTCGGTCTCCAACTGGCCGGCTCCCCAGCCGGAATAGCCGAGCGCCATCAGCGCGTGACGGGGCCCGCGGCCGGACGATATGGCGCGCAAGATGTCGACGGTCGCGGTCAGGCAGATGTCGTCCGAAACAGTCAGCGACGATTCCACCCGGTAGTCACCCGAATGCAGGACAAAGCCCCGGCTGCGATCCACAGGCCCGCCATTGCGCACGACGAAATCGCGCGCCTGCGCCGGCAAACGGATCGCCTCCTGTTCGTTCATGATGCCCAGTTGCACGAGCAGGTCCGGAAACAGCATCTGCTGTGTCTGGTTGATGATCAGGCCCATGGCGCCTTCATCCGAGTGCGCGCAGACATAGATGACCGAGCGCGTGAAACGGTCGTCCTTCATGCCGGGCATGGCAATCAGGAACTGATCGTCGAGAAAGCCGCGGCTGGCGACCGTCTTCTTGTGGCGCAACAAGTCCATGAAAGGGAGCGTAACGCGTTTCCAAAGCGCCGAAAAGATGCGCCGTGCGGGATTCGACCAAAGCCTATGCCGCCGGCTCGAGCATTCTTCTCCCTCGAGGTCACGCAAATATGATACCGCCAAAGCCATGAAATCATTGCGCGGCCATGAACGGACGATCAAATCACCGCCATGCAAAGCTTGAAAATCCTGCTGCTCGGCGCCGCCATCGGATCGGCAACCGCTCTTCCCGCCGCCGCCTCTTCATCGGCTTGGTACAACAGCGAAGGGGGCAAGGTCCGGCTGGTGACGTCGGGCAAAGCCGATGATGCCGGCCGCATCCAGGGCGTTCTCGACATAGCGCTCAAGCCCGGCTGGAAGACCTACTGGCGCGATCCGGGCGACGCAGGCGTGCCGCCGCAGCTCGACATTTCAGCCAGTACCAACATAACCGACGCCGCTCTGGCGTTTCCTGCCCCGCAGCGCCATGACGACGGCTACGGCAAATGGGCAGGCTACAATTATCCGGTTTCGCTGCCGGTAACATTCACGCTGGCGGCGCCGAACCAACCGGCGGTCATCGATGCCGACATCTTTCTCGGCATCTGCGAAACGATCTGCATTCCAGTGCAGACGCGGCTGACCGTCGATCCCGCCTCCGATCCGGACAATGCCGAGGACGCGGCGCTGGTGAAGGCAAGTTTCACGGCATTGCCGGCGCC
>NZ_RZQG01000792.1:0-2790 GCF_003998635.1 Mesorhizobium sp. M7D.F.Ca.US.004.03.1.1 | reverse complement strand
CGGCCAACATTTCGGTCGGCACGGCCAGGCTCGGCCTGCGCTCGGCGCTGCTGACCCGCGTCGGCGATGAGCAGATGGGGCGCTTCATCCGCGAGCAGCTGAGGCGTGAAGGCGTCAATGTCGACGGGCTGAAGACCGACAAGGAGCGGCTGACCGCTTTGGTGCTGCTGTCGGTCGAGGACGAAGGCGTATCGCCGATGATCTTCTACCGCTCGGACTGCGCCGACATGGCGCTGGCGCCGGAAGACATCGACGAGGCCTTCATCGCCTCGGCCCGCTCGATCGTCGTCACCGGCACGCATTTTTCCCGCCCCAACAGTGATGCCGCGCAGCGCAAGGCGATCCGCATCATGAAAGCCAAGGGCGGCAAGGTGGTGTTCGACATCGACTACCGGCCCAATCTATGGGGCCTCGCCGGCCACGCCGAAGGTTTCGAGCGCTACGTGAAATCGGACCGGGTCTCGGCCCAGCTGAAGACGGTGCTGCCCGATTGCGACCTGATCGTCGGCACCGAGGAAGAGATCATGATCGCGTCGGGCGCTGACGACTGCCTGAGCGCGCTGAAGACGATCCGCTCGCTGTCGTCCGCGACCATTGTTCTGAAGCGCGGCGCCATGGGCTGCATCGTCTATGACGGACCGATCAGCGACGATCTCGAGGACGGCGTCGTCGGCAAAGGGTTTCCGATCGAGATCTACAATGTGCTAGGCGCCGGCGACGCCTTCATGTCCGGCTTCCTGCGCGGCTGGCTGGGTGGCGAAGACCACGCGACGGCGGCGACATGGGCCAATGCCTGTGGTGCCTTCGCCGTGTCGCGGCTGCTCTGCGCGCCGGAATATCCGACCTTCGAAGAGTTGCAGTTCTTCCTCAAGAACGGCAGCAAGCATCTGGCGCTGCGCAAGGACGAGGCGATCAACCACATCCATTGGGCAACGACGCGCCGGCGCGACATTCCCTCGCTGATGGCGCTCGCCTGCGATCACCGCGTGCAGCTCGAGGATGTGGCGGCAAAGGCTGGTGCCGATCCCGCACGCATCCACGATTTCAAGGTGCTGGCGGTCAAGGCCGCGGCGAAGGTCGCCGCCGGACGCGACGGCTACGGCATGCTGATCGACGAGAAGCATGGCCGCAAGGCGATGTTCGAATTCGCTAGGCATTCCTTCGCCTGGCTGGGTCGGCCGGTCGAATTGCCGGGCTCGCGGCCGCTGCGCTTCGAATTCTCGCAGGACATCGGCTCGCAGCTCACCGAATGGCCGGTCGATCACTGCATCAAGTGCCTGTGCTTCTACCATCCCGACGATCCGGCGGCGCTGAAGGAAGAGCAGCAGCAGAAGCTGCGCGCGCTGTTCGAAGGCGCGCGGAAAGTAGGCAGAGAACTTCTCATCGAGATCATCGCCGGCAAGCATGGCAAGCTCGACGACACGACGATCCCGCGCGCGCTGGAAGAGCTCTATGCGCTCGGTATCAAGCCGGACTGGTGGAAGCTCGAACCGCAGGCGTCGGCCGGTGCCTGGGCGAAGATCGAAGCCGTCATCCTGAAGCACGATCCGTGGTGCCGGGGCGTCGTGCTGCTTGGCCTGGAGGCGCCGCAGGACGAGCTGGAAGCGGCTTTCGCCGCCACCGCCAAGGCGCCTATCGTCAAGGGCTTTGCCGTCGGCCGCACCATCTTCGTCCATGCGGCAGAACAATGGCTGGCTGGCAAGATGTCGGATGACGAGGCCATCGCCGACATGGCGCAGCGCTTCGAACAGCTGACCGAAGCGTGGCTTGCCGCGCGCGGCCGCAAGGCGGCATAAGAAGGCCCGGCACAAGGACTGCGGAGGAAAACACCATGAGCAAGACAATTCGCCTGACGATGGCGCAGGCGCTGACCCGCTTTCTCAGCAGGCAAATGACCGAGATCGACGGCAATAAAATCCCGATCTTCGGCGGCGTCTGGGCAATCTTCGGTCACGGCAATGTCGCCGGCATCGGCGAGGCGCTTTATCAGGTGCGCGACGAATTGCCGACCTTCCGCGCCCACAATGAACAGGCGATGGCGCATGCGGCGATCGCCTATGCCAAGGCCAATTTCCGCCTCCGCTTCATGGCCGCGACCTCTTCGATCGGTCCCGGCGCGCTCAACATGGTGACGGCGGCGGCACTCGCTCATGTAAACCGGTTGCCCGTCCTGTTTCTGCCCGGCGATGTCTTCGCCAACCGTATTCCCGATCCGGTGTTGCAGCAGGCCGAGGACTTTTCCGACGGCACGGCGACGGTCAATGACTGTTTCCGTCCGGTGTCGCGCTATTTCGACCGCATCACCCGGCCGGAGCAGATTATTCCAGCGCTCAGCCGCGCGATGCAGGTGCTGACCGATCCGGCCAGTTGCGGACCGGTGACGCTGTCACTTTGCCAGGATGTCCAGGCCGAGGCCTATGACTATCCCGAGAGCTTCTTTGCCGAGCGGGTCTGGCACCAGCGCCGGCCGCGCCCGGACCGCCATGAGCTTGCCGCCGCGGTGGCCGCGCTCAAGGGGGCGAAAAAGCCGCTGGTGATCGCCGGCGGCGGTGTCCTCTATTCACAGGCCTCGGACGAACTGGCGAAATTCGCCGAGGGCGCAGGCATTCCGGTCTGCGAGACGCAAGGCGGCAAATCCTCGCTGCCGGACGATCATCCGCTCAACATGGCGGCGGTCGGCGTCACCGGCACTTCTGCCGCCAACCGGCTGGCGGAAGAAGCCGATGTCGTGCTGGCCATCGGCACGCGCCTGCAGGATTTCACGACCGGCTCGTGGGCGCTGTTCAAGAA
>NZ_RZQG01000791.1:0-2794 GCF_003998635.1 Mesorhizobium sp. M7D.F.Ca.US.004.03.1.1 | reverse complement strand
TACGTCCGCAGCGGAAATCTGCCTGAGGCGAGGAACACGTTCGAGCAAGCCAGCCTGGTGGGAATAGATCCGGACTACGCCAGAAAATGGTGCTTCGATTTCTGTGACGATGTGAAGGCCGCGCTTCAGGCATTTCAGTAGAGCGAGCGGCGCGCCAAGGTTCCATTACAAAAAGGAACCCCAGCTTTCGCCGGGGTTCTTGCTTGGGAAGACCATAGGATGGACCTGAGACGGCCACGGCAGGTTTCCGCCGTGACGAAGGCTCAAGCCGCAGCCGAAACCTGGGCGCTTGCCGGCACCGAAGCGATCGTCTTCAGGATCTGCGAGGCGATCTGGTAGGGGTCGCCTTGCGAGTTCGGACGACGATCTTCCAGATAGCCCTTGTAGTCGCTCTTGATGAAGGAATGCGGCACGCGGATCGAGGCACCGCGGTCGGCGATGCCATAGCTGAACCGGTTCCATGGCGCGGTCTCGTGCTTGCCGGTCAAGCGCTTGTCGTTGTCGGGACCGTAGACGGCGATGTGGTCCATCAGGTTCTTGTCGAAGGCCGCCATCAGCGCTTCGAAATAGGCCTTGCCGCCGACTTCGCGCATATAGGCGGTCGAGAAGTTGGCGTGCATGCCCGAACCGTTCCAGTCGGTGTCGCCGAGCGGCTTGCAGTGGTATTCGATGTCGATGCCGTATTTCTCGGTCAGGCGCTGCATCAGGTAGCGGGCCATCCACATCTGGTCGGCGGCTTTCTTGGAGCCCTTGCCGAAAATCTGGAATTCCCACTGGCCCTTGGCCACTTCGGCGTTGATGCCTTCGTGGTTGATGCCGGCGGCGAGACAGAGGTCGAGATGCTCCTCGACAATCTGGCGCGCGACGGAGCCGACATTGGAATAGCCGACGCCAGTATAGTACGGGCCCTGCGGTGCGGGATAGCCGCTCTCGGGGAAGCCGAGCGGGCGGCCGTCCTTGTAGAAGAAGTATTCCTGCTCGAAGCCGAACCAGGCGCCCTCGTCATCGAGAATGGTGGCGCGCTTGTTGGAGGCATGCGGCGTGACACCATCGGGCATCATGACTTCGCACATGACCAGCACGCCGTTGGTGCGGGCTGGATCCGGATAGATGGCAACCGGCTTCAGCACGCAGTCGGAGCTGTGGCCCTCGGCCTGCTGGGTCGATGAACCATCGAAGCCCCATAGCGGCAGCTGCTCAAGCGTCGGGAATTCGGCGAATTCCTTGATCTGCGTCTTGCCGCGAAGGTTGGGGACCGGGGTGTATCCATCGAGCCAAATGTACTCGAGCTTATATTTCGTCATTCTAGCCTCTCGTTGCTTGATCACCGAACACTGAAACGGCGTCGACATGCGTCTGCCTTCAGCAGCCGGCCCTGCCGGATCCTTAAAATGCAATTCGTGTGCCATTCTTCGCCCGGAGGGTGCGGCAAAACTGACGCGGCATTCCATTGAAGTTGGCAAGCCGCCTAAGCAATGCGTCCAGATCAATCACAGTCGCAATACGCACAAATAATAGGCAAATACTGATCTTTTGGTAGGCATATTGCCTAACTTGATTGCAGACCTTATCTTCGGATCAAGTTGAATCGACAAGGTTCGGCAGAAGAAAGGATCCCGACAATGGAAATCATTTCCACGCGACCGTCGGCCAAAATTCTGATGTTCCCGGCGGCAGCGCGCGTCACTGCCTCAAATTTGAGCGGCAAGGCTAAGTTTGCGGCAGAGCTTGCCTCGCTGCGCGGTGTGCGGACGGATTTCGGAGACGGCTGGTACCACGATGCGGCCATCGAGGAAGAGGCCCAGGGCCACAAGATCTAGCGCTGCGTGCACATCGCTTCTGATCAATTGAAAAGCCCGGCGCGAGCGATCGCGCCGGGCTTTTCTTTGTATGATGAGCCGTCGGCTACTTGGCGTGCAGGTCGGTTCCCAGCGTATCCTTGACGAAGATCATACCGATGATCAGCGTCATCGCCGCGATCACGATCGGGTACCAGAGACCATAATAAATGTCGCCCTTGGCCGCGCTCAAGGCGAAGACTGTCGCCGGGAGCAAGCCGCCGAACCAGCCATTGCCGATGTGATAGGGCAGCGACATGCCGGTATAACGGATGC
Source organism: Mesorhizobium sp. M7D.F.Ca.US.004.03.1.1 (assembly GCF_003998635.1). Classification (NCBI taxonomy): domain Bacteria; kingdom Pseudomonadati; phylum Pseudomonadota; class Alphaproteobacteria; order Hyphomicrobiales; family Phyllobacteriaceae; genus Mesorhizobium; species Mesorhizobium sp. M7D.F.Ca.US.004.03.1.1. The sequence continues at coordinate 680 of NZ_RZQG01000791.1, read as the reverse complement.
GGGTCGGGAACATCTCGACCAGAATCGCGGCGATCGGTCCGTAAACCATGGTCACGTAGAGGATCAGGATGAACAGGATGCCGATGACCTTTGTCCAGTTGACCTGCGCGGGGTCGGCAAACATCGCGAACGCGCCGGACGCTGGAATGCTGTAGACGGTCACATCGGCGGTGGCGCCAGCGGCTTCATCGGCCGTCAGCACCTTGTCCTTGACCGCCTGGGCGACCGGAACTGTTGCCTTCTCGCCTGCGCGAATAGCGACGGCATCGAGCTTCAGTTCAGGATTGGCCGCGACGAAGGCGTCAAGCTTCTGGTCGGCGACCTTGGAGGCGGCACGCTTCAGCGGATAGCCGCCATCCTTGAGTGCCATGTTGACCGCCTTGGTGAAGGCAGCATCCTTGGTCTTGGCCTGATCGCCGGCAGCGATGGCGTCGTAAGATTCGACCGTTTCACCGCCGACCTTCACCGTTGCCGAGGTCCCAGGCGCCGCGCTGGTGACGATGTCATACGGCACCGAACTCTTGGCAAGGAACGACGTGGCGATGTCGCATGACGTGGTGAATTTTGCCGTGCCGACCGGGTTGAACTGGAACTTGCAGTCGCCGGGCGCCACGGTAACCGTCGCACGCGTGTTCTGCTGAGCGGCGGCCAGCGTCGGATTGGCTGCCCAGGTCAATGCC
>NZ_RZQG01000790.1:0-2798 GCF_003998635.1 Mesorhizobium sp. M7D.F.Ca.US.004.03.1.1 | reverse complement strand
GACGAGGAAAGGCGCGATCAGCGCGAACTCCAGCCCGGCCCCGCCCGATCGATCCCGCCCGAACGTGCTTGCCCTAGCGGACACGGATCATCTCCTGGTGACCGATCGTGGTGGAAGCAGCAAAGGCGCCGAAGGCAATGGGCGGCACCCAAGTGGCCGATGCCTGGATCTGGACATAGACCGATGGTGCTTTCGGCCCACTGCACAAGGTGGCAGCGTCGACGACGGTCGTCCCGCACATGTAAGTCCGGCTTAGCGTGACCTGGCCATCCTCCGGCCGATTCTCCCAGCTCGCAATGGCAACGGCCTTGGTCGCCGTATCATTGGTCGATCCGCCCATGACCAGGTTCGCGGCAGTCTTCACGCCGGCGCGCATCGACAGCGAACTCGTTACGTAGGACCAGCCGTCCAGAATGCCGAGCAGCACCAGGCACAGGATGGGCAGCACCATCGCGAACTCGACCGCCGCAACGCCCGCTTTATCGCTGAGGATCGGCGCCGATCGGCGTTCCACGGAGGCTACTCTACCAGCGCCACGGACAGCCCCGCCGGAATGTCGCGCATTCCGAGGCTCGTGCAATCCTGGTTGATGGTTGTGCTGCCGGACCATTGAATCGTATTGGCGACGACCTGGGTGCAGCCGCCGTTGCCTGAGAAGTTGCCAAGATAGTTTACTTGCTGTTTGGGGAAGTAGATGGCTCCGGTCAGCAGCGAGTCCGCTGTGCCGTTGAATGTGCTGGATGCGGGGGTACCGGTCCTGTCGCCGTAGAACAGCACACCGGAATAGGTGCCCGAGGTCGGCGCGCTGAGCTTCACAGAGGCGTTGCCATTCATGCTGACGGTCGAACTGCCCGACATGAAGATGGTCACACCGCTGCCGATAATGGCCGCGTTGGCGTTTATCTTGAGATCGCCCTGAACGACATAGACGCCAGGCGAAAGCGTGACATTGCCCTTCAGCGTCATGCCGCCGCAATAGGTGCCTGGGCTCAGCGTCGGCTTGTTGTCGTTCTGGCAAGGGTTCGAGGCCGCCGGGGCTGGCAGGTCGGCAAATGGATCGGCGGCAGGCAGCGCCTGGGTGATCGGGGCCGCGCAGACCGTGGTGACGGGATTGCTGAGCGAGACGCCGCCCGCCGAAATCAGGCAATCGATCTGGAGGCCCGCCGAGCCCTGAAGCTTGATGGCGTCAGGGGCGATCGAATTGGACATCACCACGCAGCCGGTAACCTTCACGATAGTATTGCCGGAAAACAGCGCTGCCTGCGGGGCGGCCGGATCGAGCGCGGTCATGCAGGCCTTCGAGGCGTTGGTGATGAGGGCGACCGCCCTCGCCTGTTCGGGAACCTGAGCCTGCGTGAAGATCAAGGTAAACATCCGGTCGAGCTTCTGGCCGACGATCACCTCGACCGCTTTCTTCGCCGTATTCGGTCCGGACGCTGGCGGCGTATTGACGACGATGGTGCCCGAGCCCAGTCCGTTCGTCGCCGCCGACTGGGTCGCGGCCGCGACGATTGTCGGCTTGTCGGAACCCGAGACCTGTTCAAGCGCGCCGGCATAGGCGGCGGCATCAGCCGTCGCCTGCAGTCTCAGGCTGTTGTAGTACCAATAGGAGGTTTCGACACCGAAGCCCGCGGCGCCAACAACGATCGGCAAGGTCAGGGCGAAAATGGTTGCGACATTTGCGCGGGTGCTCCGGCATATACCGTCCGCCACAAGCCGAATTCGGGTGAAGCAATTGGAGACCATGGCATAGATTAGAAAGCACGCATATATGAACGAACGGCTAAAAAGTTCCGTTCAATTTTGACCAGTGATCTATTGGCATCCAGAACAAGGGGATTCATGGCCGATCGACGGCATTAAAGGCAGCAACACGACCAAAAGCCCGCATCCCACGTGGACGATTGCCGGCGACAGTTTATCGTTTGCTAACAATGCAATTGCGGAGATGGTGGCAAGTGACCCGCTATGGGGCAGGACTGCCATCCATTCGCGATAGGATTTATGCGCGGCAAACCGGGACCCACTCCATCGGATACCGAGCCAGCGAGCACTCCGTGCCCTTGCCTACCAGTTCACCCTGAACTCGATATTGCCGCCATGGTCTGCATCCGATCGGCGAACTTGCCGTCGAAGGTGGCGAACACCGATGTCGCTACCCCGGTTCAGCTTTAAGCGGAAAGAATTGGCATCGACTCCGCAGCCGTTTCGGCCATCATCTCTCTCTGTACGGCCAGGAAGAACCTGCGCACTTCATCGCTGGCTGCTGTTCTGTCCCTGCCGGATCCGACCACGCGATCGAGCAACTCCGACGCCTTGGCCCTCCAGAAGGAGGTGGCGGTCTCGCCATGCAGATTGCCGAGCTTGGCGGCAACTTCCCTGACCAAGAATACCTGACGGTCGATCGGGAATGCACGAACTTTTTCTAGGGACATCTTCCGAACCATGAGACTGACGCAACGAATCAACCATTGCCAACAAGCAATGGCGTAGCCGGGAAGGTGGAAACGGAAGCTTAACGGCGCTGACGTTGGTGCGCCTGGTGAGGTCGTCGGGGACAAAAGGCGCAGCCATACGCCCACGACATCGCCGTGTGCGTTCAAACGCCATCGTTGGCGTTGGGCAGGTGAAACGGGCGACGGCCCTCAGGCCTGGAGCGCCCTTGCCTCACCGCCGCGCTTGCGCGGCGTCATCATGTCCCTGGCCATCAGTCCGCTCGCCCGGCAAAACGCCATGAATGCCCGGCAGGCATCCTCGGTCTTGACTACGTCCACCGTGGCGCCAAAGCAGGCGTTGAA
>NZ_RZQG01000078.1:0-12416 GCF_003998635.1 Mesorhizobium sp. M7D.F.Ca.US.004.03.1.1 | reverse complement strand
GTACTTAAGGCGCTGCCGTCGATCGAGTTCGACGCGCCGCAAGGCAAGATCCGCGTCGACGCCACCAACAACCACACGCTCTGCCATTCCTATGTCGGCAAGGCGGCGGGCGACGGCATCGGCTACGAGATCGTCAAGGATTTCGGCACCATCGCGCCGGTAACGCCTTATTGCAAGGTCTAGGCGCTTCGGCACCAGTTCCAGGCAATCCTGACGGCGGCATTGTTGCCGCCATCAGGATGCTTGGGGCGCTGGGAGCCGCTCGCGCAACTCGTCGACAAGCACCCTGATGTTCTCGGAATAATCGATGGGCACGACGACGAGATGCACGCCGCCGCCGGTGAAGGCCTGTTCCAGCGCGGGCCGCAATTCGGCGATTGCGCCAACTCTGGTCCCCTTGGCGCCATAGGCCTCGGCGTATTTCACGAAGTCGGGATTGCCGAAGGTCATGCCGAAATCCGGAAACTCGTCGACCGCCTGCTTCCAGCGTATCATGCCGTAGGCGTGGTCCTCGAGCAGCAGGACGACGAGGTTGAGCTTGAGCCTGACGGCGGTCTCCAATTCCTGGCTGTTCATCATGAAGCCGCCATCGCCGCAGATGGCCATGACACGGCGCTGCGGATAGAGCAGTGCCGCCATCATCGCCGACGGCAAGCCTGCGCCCATGGTGGCCAGTGCATTGTCGAGCAGGATCGTGTTTGCCATGCGCGTCCGGTAGTTGCGCGCGAACCAGATCTTGTACATGCCGTTGTCGAGGGCGAGGATCCCGTCGGCCGGCATCACGGCGCGCACGTCATGCACGATGCGCTGCGGCGTGAAGCGATCTTCGGTGGCGCGCGCGGCGATCCGACTCAAAATACCTTCACGCAGCGGCAGCAAAGCCTGCGCGTTGGGGATGTTGCCCTCGATGCGGTCCGCCAGCAGCTTGAGCGAAGGGCCGAGGTCGCCGACAATCTCCGCTTGCGGGAAATAGACCTGCTCGACATCCGCGGACTGATAGCCGACATGGATGACTTCAGGCCCCTTGGCGCCCATGATGAAGGGCGGTTTCTCGACCGTGTCGTGGCCGATGGTGATGATCAGATCGGCCTGCTCTATGGCCTCGTGCACATAGTCGCGCTCCGAAAGGGCTGCCGTTCCCATGTAGAGCTCGGTGCCGCCGGGCACGGTGCCCTTGCCCATCTGCGTGGTGAAATAGGGAATTTGCGTGCGCAGCACGAACTGGGCGACATCGGGGGTCACGCGCGGCCGCGACGCCGCCGCGCCGAACATCAACAGCGGACGCTTGGCTTCCATGATCATACGGGCGGCGCGATCAAGCGCGCCCGGGCTGGCCAGCGGCAGTTCGACCGGGTGCGTCGGCACCAGTGCGATCGGCTCGCACTCCGCAGCCGCGATATCTTCCGGCAGTTCCAGATGCACGGGGCCGGGACGCTCTTCCCGGGCGACGCGAAAAGCTTCGCGCACCAGCGAGGGGATCATCTTCGGCGAGACGATCTGGCGCGACAGCTTGGTCAGCGGCTTCATCGCCGCGACGATGTCGACGATCTGGAAGCGAGCCTGCCGGGATGACAGGATGCCCTTCTGGCCGGTGATCATGATCATCGGCATCGCGCCGAGCAGCGCATAGGCCGAGCCGGTCGTCAGATTGAGCGCGCCGGGGCCAAGCGTGGTGATGCAGACGCCTGCCTTGCCGGTGAGCCGGCCATAGGTGGCGGCCATGAAGGCGGCCGCCTGCTCGTGGCGGGTCAGGATCAGCTGGATCGACGAGCGGCGGATCGATTCGACGATGTCGAGATTTTCTTCCCCCGGAATGCCGAAAATCCGTTCGACCCCTTCGTTCTCGAGGGCCGCGACGAACAGATCCGAACCTTTGGTCATGACCACCTCTCCCGCAACATTCCGTCGGCCACCTTCATATGGCATCGGAATGCGACGCCTCAAAGAGGCGTTTTCAGCCGTAGGTCAGAGCAGCGTATTGCAGCTCGCCGCTTTCGGCGATGCGAAAAGCTCCTTCGGCGCAGACCACTGGCTGAGCGGCGCGCCGCGCGTGCCGGTGAGCAGCGACCGCAGTTCCGACAGGTAGGTCTGCACGAAGAACGAGGTCTGGCTTTCCAGCGGCGTGTAAGGACCCGGCCGGTAGGCGCGCGACATGATGCCGTCGGCATTGTCCTCGGTGATCTTCTTGTCCTGCACCGTGGTGACGTCCCACATCCAGCTGATCGCATCGGCGTCGATGTCGCCATCGGCATCCTTGTCGACAAGCCAGGTCAGGATGACGTCGGTTTCCGTGGCGCTGCGCGGGATCATCTGGAACAGCGTGACATAGTCGTTGGCAGCACTTGCAAACGACAGGCGCCCGAGGCGGAAGCCGCTTTCGCCGCCATCATAGGCGTCACGGCCACCCATCAGGCACGAGACCCCTTGGCCCGTATTGGACAGCGTGTTGCGGCCGGCGCCGATCGGCTTGCGGTGCATGGCAAACGGCATCGTGTCGAGGTCGCCCGCCTGCCATGCGCCCTTGTGGAACTCGGCATCGCCGATGACGCTGTGCCAGGCCTCGATTTCGTTCTGCCACTCGAGCGCCTTGTCGGCGTCGCGCGTCGCGGTCACTTTGACATGGCCGTTGACGCGGTAATATTCGGGATGAGCCGGCCGGCAGTGATAGCATTCGAGGAAGTTCTCGAGCACCAGCTTCCAGTTCGCCTTGGTCAGATAATTCTTGCGCGCGACGATGCGTGCACGGTCGAGGCCGTTTTCGCGCAAGCCGCCCGTCAGCCCGTCCGCGACAGGCTGGATATCGGGCAACGAATTGGCATCGAGGCCGCAGAACACGAGGCCGCCGAAATGCTTGCAGGGCACGCGGTGCAGTCCCAGCGCTTCCGGATCGACGCTTGCCGGTAGATCCTGCCGTGACTTCAGTTCGCCGGTCAGCCTGAACGACCAGGCATGATAGGGGCAGACCAGAAGCTTACCGCGACCGTCCTTGGCGCAGAGCCGCGAGCCGCGATGGGTGCAGACATTGTAGTAGGCCGCGATGTCCTCCTCGCCGTCGCCGAAGCGCACGACGACGATCTCCTCGTCAAAAAGCTGGCGCACGATGTAGCGGCCCTTTTCGGGGACCTCGCTGGCATGGGCGACAAGCATCCATTGGCGCGGAAACCACAAGTCCCGTTCCAACGCGAAGATCGCCGGATCCGCATAGAAGGCCTGTTCCAGCGACCAGTCCGGACGTTGCCGGTCGATCAGCCTGACGGTCTCGCTTCTGTCGATAGGCTGGCTGTTCGATGTGTAGGCCTGCACGGCAAACACCTTTCTGCTCGCTGGCGTTAGGATGATGTTTCGATAGAGTGTGCGATGCGGAAAGGCTTGCAGCAAATACAGATATGATAGACCTTCATATCGAAAAGGCATGAAGGCAGGTTTGGACCGTGAAAACCCTCAAGACATCGCTTCCCCTGCTGAACGCCATGGTCGTCTTCGAGGCTGCCGCCAGGCATGGCGGGCTGACACTGGCCGCGCAGGAGCTCAACATCGCGCAATCGGCGGTCAGCAGGCATGTCGCCAATCTTGAGCGCCAGCTGTCGGTCGAACTGTTCACGCGCAAAGGCAATCGCGTCGCCGTCACCGGGGCCGGCAACACGCTGGCCGAAGCGATCCGCGAGGGTCTCAGCACCATCAGGCAAGCGGTCGAGGATTTGACCGCGCACGATAGCGATACATTCGTGGTCGGCTGCAGCCACGACCTCGCGCAGGCATGGCTGATGCCGCGCTTCGACCTCATCACCTCGCGGGTGGCAGATGGCCGGGTGCTTTTGCAGACATCCACCGACTACAGGGATTTCGACCAGCCTGAAGTGGCATTGTCGATCCGTTTCGGCGAAGCCGGGCAATGGCCCGAATTCTTGACCGAAAAACTGCTCGACGGTGAATGGTTCCCGGTTTGCGCGCCGGCGTTCCTGGCGCGTTATCCGGCGCTCGGCTCGGAAGAGCCCGAGGCTTTCATGACAGTGCCGCTGCTGCATCAGGTGACGCCGCCGGGCGCGATCGACAGTTGGCAATCGTGGATCGGGACCGACCGGAAACTCGATGGACCTCGGTTCACCGGCTACATGTCGATGATACACGAAACCATCGCCGGGCGCGGCGCGGCGCTCGCCTGGGCGGGATTCGCCGACGAGCATCTGCGTCGCGGCCAGCTCGTCCGGCTGACCAAGACCTCGCGTCGCCACGCCGGCTCCTTCCACATCGTCATGAGGAAGAATGCCGGCCCGGTGGTCAGGGCGGTGGCGCAGGCGCTGCTCGATAGCGTCGGCGACAGCTGACAGGCCAGCGTCGGGGACAGCTCCGATCAGGCCTCGCGACCAAACCGCGACGCCTCATGACGCGCGCCCCAGACCGGCATGGCGGCTTCGATCTCGGCTTCCGACTTGAAGGCGTCGGAGGCATAGCGATCGACACGGAATCGCTCGGCGGAAACGAACGGGGTCTGCCCGAGGACCAGTTCGCAGGAGAGCCGGCCAAGACCTGGTCCATGGGTGACGCCGCTCTCGTTGTCGCCGCCGACAACCACGACGTTGTCGCTGCCGGGCACCTTGCCGACGATGAGGCCGTGGTCAGGCGTGTAGCACGGCACGCCTTGCGCCCAGCTCGCGATCGTCGAACCGCGCAGCGGCGGGAACACCGTCTGCAGCTCGGCAAGCTCCTGCTCGGAGGTCTCCCGCATCAGCTCGAGATTGTGCGGCTGGCCGGGTTCGATTTCGCTGTCATTCGTCTTGTACAAGGGCTTGTAGTGCCGGCCGGTTCCCCACATGACGGCGCCGAATGTCTCGCGCAGCCACAGCCGCAATTCGCGGCACTGGACGGTGGGAATGGTCGACGGCAGCCCACGGTCGTCGGTGACGATGCGCGTTGCGACGACCCGCAGCAGCGGCAATTGCCAGCCAAGGCCTGATATGACCTGGTTGTTCCAGGCGCCGGCGGCAACGATCACGCCGTCGGCCTCAAGGCTGCCCTGATCGGTCTCGATCGTCACCCGGTCGCCGGCGTCATGGACGGCTGTGACACGTGTCTTGCTGCGGAAAATGCCGCCGAGCTCGCTGATCTGGCCGGTCAGCACACCCATCGCCAGCTTGGTGTCGAGCTGGATGCCATGCGGATTGTAGGCTGCCGAATGGACCCGCGCCGGATCGATGAGACCTTGCATCTTCTGGCCGATCTGCGCGGCGTTCAGGTCCTGCATTTCCGGCGGCGCATAGGGAGAGTCCAGCACCGGGCGGACAAAACGTTCGCGCCCGTCCTCGGTCAGCGCCATGATCAAAGTGCCGTTCGGCCGATAGCCGATCTCGACACCGACCTCATGCAGCCGGCGATAGAAATCGAGGCCATATTGCTGCAGCTGAAAACCCTCTTCGCCGAGCGGGATCATGCCGGCGGACCAATGGGAGACGAATCCCGCGCCGGCACTGGTGGTTGCGGCACCCGGCTGGCCCGCATCGATGACCGTCACCTGGCGCACGCCGGACCGCAGCAGATGAAAAGCCGCGCTGCAGCCGATGATGCCGCCGCCGATCACCGCGATATGTCTGTTATCGCCTCCGCCATGGCTGCCGTTTGAACTCATCCCTGGTCTCCCTTTGCTGATGGTCCGGTGCCGTTGGCTGGACCGACATGTCTTTCCAGCCACCACAGAATGCGGGCGGCGCTATCGATGTATTCGGGATAGCCGCGCAGGCTGTGTCCGGCATTCGGATAGATGACGAGCGCGCTCGGCGCCCCCGATCTCAGCGCCGCGAAATGGCATTCTTCGGCCTGGCCGGGCGGTGTGCTCTTGTCGATGGCGCCGGCCATGATCAGCGTCGGCACGATCTTCTTCTGTTTGTGGAAGGCAGGGCTTCGCGAAAAATAGTCACCACCGGATTCCCATGGCGACGTCGTCAGCATGATCTCGTCGAATTCGGGGATTTGCGATGTCCGGTGCTGGCTGTACCAGTCGCCGACCGGAGAGATCGGTATCGCCGCTGCGAAACGATCGCTTTGCGAAGGTAGCCATGCCGACATGAAGCCGCCATAGCTGGTGCCCGTCACGGCGACGCGCGCGGCATCCACCAGACCCCGCTCGATCAACGCGTCGACGCCGCTGATGATATCCTGAGCGTCGGCGCCGCCCATATCGCCCTTCACCGCGCGGGCAAAGTCGTCGCCGCGTCCGGTGCTGCCCCTGGGGTTGGGGAAGAGGACCGTCCAGCCGCGGCTGGCGAGAATGGCGCCGGCGCGCGACCGGCCAAGCCAGCGGTTGCGGTGCGCGGAGACCGGGCCGCCATGGACATCGACCAGCAGCGGTGTCGGGCCGGTGACCGCCTGTGGCCGCACCAGCCAGCCCTGGATCTTCAGCCCGTCCGGCGCGGTCCATTCAACCGGCTCGGTCGTGCCGCACGGTGCCGTGGCGCCGGCGGCACCTTGTGCCGCCAGCGAGGCCAGTTCGACAATTGTGCCGTTGGTCTCTTCGGCCAGGAACGGGGCGCGCGACCAGGATTCGGCGATGAACAGCGAGCCCTTGTCACCGATCGGACTGGACGCGGGCACCCACTCGCCATGGGTGAGTTCACGCGACGCCCAATGTTGCGTGGCAACCGAGCGCTCGAGTGAGAAATCTCCGCTTGCCGTTTCGGGACCGCGCGCGCCGGCGAAATGGATCGTCGTCGTCGAGCGCCATTCGATCGACGTCACATCGATGCCCAGCGTGTCCGCCGTTGCAACGTCGCCCGTCGTCACGTCGAGAATGGAAAGCAAGCCTGAAACCAGTCCGCGATCGCTGCAGAAGGCCTGCACGAACGCGACCTTGTCGCCGCTCGGATTGCCTCTGACGCAGCCGATCTGGTCCCGCGGCGTGTGAACGATCCGTGCCTCACCCGAGCCGGCGTCGACCAGTGCCAGCCGCGCCCTGTACCAGCTGCCTTCGCTGTGATCATCACTGACCAGTGCCGCGATGCTGTCCTTGCCGGACCAGCTTGCTTCCCAGACATTCAACGGCGGTGCCGTGAGCTGGCGCGCAGCGCCCTCAAGATCCCATATCCACAGGGTGCGCCACAAATCCTCGCCTTCGCCGAGCCGCACCTCGGGCAGCCAGGCCTCGGCTTCAGCGGGCTGCTTCTGGGCGTAGCCGCCATGGATGCCGGCAAGGTCCGCGGCGGCGCCGGCAACCACGAGAAGAAGCCTTTTGCCGTCCGGCGACCAGTCAATCTGCTCGATGCGCCCACGCAAGGCGACGCTCGCGACAACGGCGCCGCCTGATCTCGTCTCGATCAGGTCCGTCGCAGGACCTTCACCCTGGCAGGCGAATGCCAGCAGTCTGCCGTCGGGCGACAAGCGGATCTGACGCGCTTCCCTGTCGCTGAGGCGCTTGATCGCGCCACTGCCGCGCTCGACCTGGTAGAGCCTGCTGCTGGTTCCGCCCTCGATCGGTCCTTCGAAACTCTGGCCGATAAAATAAAGCTGCCCAGCACCCTGATGACCACACAGCGAGCGGCCGCCGAAAACATGTCCGGGTGCGCCCAGAAGATCGCTGTAGAACCTGTGGACGGCTTCGAATTCCACTGACGAGCGAAAATCCCGTTGCATCGAATACCCTCACACAAGGATGCGTTCAGGACCCGTCGCGCATCCATTCGCTGGAGCCGCGCCGCATTGTCCAAATGGCAGCGACGGCGACCATACAGGCTCATTCCGGACTGTCTAGACACATGTGTCTGTGGCCTGATACTTGATGCGCACTGCATCTGAATCGCACGTCCGGAACGCCGCTTGATCCGGTCTTCCGTCGTGTTGGTGTTGCCGAGAGAGCGAGGAAAAGTGAGCGTTTCGACTGCCGCCAAGGCCATTTTCGACAGTGAAATCATTTGGGATGCGCATTCCGGCTTCATGCCGGACCCAGCCGCGGACCTGAACAATCTGCAGATCTGGCGTGACGCCGGCATCAACTATCTGTCGATCGATGTCGGCTTCGACCTGTTGCCCTGGGAGCAGACAGTGCGGACCCTGGCGAATTTCCGCCACTGGATCCTTGCCAATCCTGAGCACTACACGCTGGTCTCCTCCGTCGCGGAAATCCGCAAGGCCAAGCTCGAGGGCAAACTGGCGATCACCTTCGACATCGAGGGCATGAACGCGCTCGACGGCCGCATTGAGATGGTGGAGTTCTATCACCATCTGGGCGTCCGCCAGATCCTGTTTGCCTACAACAGGAACAACCTCGCCGGCGGCGGTTGTCACGATGTCGAGACCAACCTGACGGCGTTCGGCCGCCAGGTCATCGACGAGATGAACCGTCTCGGCATGTTCGTCGACGTCACTCACACCGGCTACCGCACCTCGATGGAGGTGATGGAGTACTCCAACAGGCCGGTCATCTTCTCGCACTCCAACGCCAAGGCCCTGTGCGGCCATGGCCGCAACATCACCGACGAGCAGATCAAGGCCTGCGCGCGCACCGGCGGCATCGTCGCGATCGTCGGGCTCAATCGTTTCCTGGGAGAAGGACGGACGGACTCGGACAGGCTGGCTGACCACATCGAATATCTCGTCGATCTGGTTGGTCCAAATCATGTCGGCATCGGACTGGACTACGCCTTTCCGGTAGACTTCAAAGGCATTGACCGCATCATTTCCGACAACCCGCAATTCTGGCCCAAGAGCGAATATCCGGAGGGGGCGACAAGCTACTCGGCTCCAGGTCAGATGCGCGAACTGACCGAGGTTCTTCTCCGCCGTGGCCAGTCCGAGCAGACCGTGCGCGACGTCCTGGGCGGCAATTTCATGCGCCTGGCGGCTGAAATCTGGAAGTGACCGGCGGCGGAGAGGCGCATCTCCGCCTCAGCACTTGATCCAGATCCCACCGAATGGCGGGCCAGGCCGCGCCATGTGGGCGATCACATTTCGCCCGCCCGCCTGCCAAAGTCGACGCGCCGGCGGGGTCGGAACAGATGTCGAGATTTTCCGCAAGATCGTCCGTATCCAAGATTCGGACGTGCCGGCAAAATTTTCGCTAGACATGTGTGTCTATTATTAGCAGTTTTAGCCGAACGACACATTCGGCCCGGCTTGGAGAATGGCCAGCGGCCTGAAAAACAAGACTACGAAAAACAGCAGAGGGGTAGAGCATGTCCAATCTAGCCGACACTAGGGTTTCCCGCCGCAGCCTGCTTGCCGGAGCCGGCGCCCTTGGTCTCGCATCAATGGTCAATCCACGGGTTTCCTGGTCGAGCGACGGTCCGATCCTGAAGGTGCGCTCCTATGCCGACATCCAGACGCTCGACCCCTGCTTCCGGCTGGCAGCACCTGAAGGCGACATCACCAGCGTCATCTTCGCCGGCCTCGTTGTCACCACGCCGGGCGACAGCTGGGGCTGGCGGCCGATGGCGGCAGAGACGATCAAGCAGCTCGATCCGCTGACCGTCGCCTTCCAGCTGCGCGACAATATCGGCTTCACCGATGGCTACGGCCAGATGACGGCCGAAGACGTCAAGTTTTCGATCGAACGCATCGCCGACCCCGCCAACAAGAGCCCCTATTCCGGCGACTGGGCCACGCTCAAGGAGGTCGAGGTCAAGGACAAGCTGTCTGGCCTGATCCACCTGAAGCAGGCCTTCGCGCCGCTGTGGACGTCGACCTTGCCGACGCCGTCCGGCACCATCCTGTCGAAGCGCGCCATCACCGAACTCGGTGGCAAGATGGGCGTCAAGCCGGTGGCCCAGTCGGGTCCCTACATCCTGAAGGAATGGCTGCCCAAGCAGCGCACGGTGCTGATCCGCAATCCCGACTGGAAGTACGAGCAAGGCGCCTTCGCGGAAATCCACATCCATCCGATCGAGGACGAGAAGACGGCCGAACTCGGCTACGAAGCCGGCGACCTCGATTACACCTGGACCGCGGTGTCCTCCATCTCGCGGCTGAAGCAGACGCCGCCGCCGAAGACGACAGTGGTGGAGAAGCCTTCGCTGGCCTTTGTCTGGCTCGGCATGAACCAGGATGTCGCTCCCTTCAACAATCCCAACATGCGCCGCGCGGTTCAGTACGCGGTGGACCGCAAGGCGGTGGTCGATGCCGCCTATTTCGGCGCCGCCGCCACCGCCACCGGCATCATCGCACCCGGCCTGCCCGGCCATCGCGAGAAGAACCTTTTTGATTTCGACCCGGACCGCGCCCGCGACATGATCGCCAAGGAGGGGCTGGCCGGCACGACGATCACGCTCGACATTCTCAACAAGACCGAGCGCCTGACCGCAGCCCAGGTCGTGCAGTCGAACCTGCAGGATGTCGGCCTCACCGTGGAGATCAAGCAGAACGACAGTGGCACCTTCTGGACGCTTGGCGCCAAGGAAGGCGACTACTGGAAGAAGCTGCAGATGATCGTCAGCCGCTTCTCCATGCAGCCAGACCCGAGCTGGGCGACTGCCTGGTTCACCCGCGACCAGATCGGCGTCTGGAACTGGGAGCGGTTTTCCAGCGAGGAGTTCGACAAGCTCAATGCCGAAGGCATGGTCGAGCTCGATGCGGCGAAACGCGATGTCATCTACAAGAAGCTGCAGGACCTGATGGAGGAGAACGGCAATTACGTTTTCCTGACGCATGAGGTCACCGGCATCATGAATCGAGACACGCTTGTGGCCGGCCTGAAGCCGAATGGCGAACCCGTGTTCACCGATTTCAAACCGGCATGATATCGGCGGGCGGGGCTCGTCCCCGCCAAAGACCGTCCCACAGGTACCGAAAATGATCCGCTACGCCCTCAAGCGTCTGTGGCTTGGCGCCATCATCATCAGCGTCGCCATGATGATGATGTTCGCCATGGTTTACCTCATTCCCGGCGACCCGGCCTCCGTCGCGCTGGGGCCGCGCGCAACGCCGGAGATGATGGAGGCGCTGCGCGTGCGCATGGGCCTCGACCAGCCGGTGTGGCGGCAGTTCCTGCACTTTTACGGATCGGTCCTGCGCGGCGACCTGGGCACCGAGGTTCTGTCGAACCGGCCGGTGCTGGACGTGGTGATGGAACAGCTTCCGTTCACGCTGGCGCTGGTGGTCGGCGGCATCACCTGGTCAGTGGCGCTCGGCATCCCGCTTGGCTGCATCGCAGCGGTGCGGCGTGGCGGCTTTGTCGATCAGGTGATCGGGGTGCTGTCGGTGGCGATGATCGCGGTGCCGTCATTCGTCGTCGCCATCTATTCGCTGCTGGTGTTTGCGGTCGCCCTGCAATGGTTGCCGGCGATCGGCGCCGGCGAACCGGGCGACCTCGCCAGCCGGCTCCAGCACCTCATCTTGCCATCGCTGGCGGTCGGCCTTGGCTGGATCGGCTACATCTCGCGCATGGTGCGCGCCTCGATGCTGGAGACGCTGGAAGCCAGCCATATCCGCACAGCGCGCGCCTTCGGTCTGACCGAGCACAGAATCGTCTATACCTACGCGCTGCGCATCGCCGTGCTGCCGACGATCACCTTGCTCGGCGTCGGCATCGGCCACATGCTGTCGTCTTCCGTCTTCGCCGAAATCGTCTTCGCCCGCCCCGGCATAGGCAAGCTGGTCTACGAGGCGATCTCGGTGCGCAACTACCCCATCGTCTCCGGAGCCGTGCTGGTCACCACGGTCTTCTTCGTCCTCGTCAACGTAGCGGCTGACATCCTGGTCGGCCTATTGGATCCCCGTGTCAGATCAAGTTTCAACTGAGCTGCCATCCCGCAGCTTCCGTCTCGGCATGATGTGGCGCACCGTGCGCCGCATCATGCGCGAGCCGCTGGGCGCCATCGGCCTGACGCTGGTGACGGTGGTGGTACTGTCGGCAGTGTTTGCCAGCGCCCTGACCAGCTATGCGCCGAGCAAGATATCGCCGGCCGAACGCTTCGCTCCGCCAAGCCTCCTGCACCTGCTCGGCACCGACCATCTCGGCCGCGATCTTCTGACCCGCGTGCTGTACGGCGGCCGCGTCGCGCTTTTGATCGCGCTCGGCGCGACGGCGGTGTCGCTGGTTGTCGGCGTCGTGCTGGGGCTGATCGCCGGCTATGGGCCGCGCTGGCTCGACAATGTGCTGCTGCTGATCTTCGACGCGGTGAAGAGCTTTCCAACCGTCATGCTGGCGCTGACGCTGGTCACCCTGTTCGGCCCCTCCCTCTACGCGGTGGTGCTGGTGGTGATGCTGGTCAACGTACCGGGTTATGCCCGCATCATCCGAACCCAGACGCTGGTGCTGAAGTCAGCCGAACATGTCATGGCGGCGCGCTCGATGGGCGCAAGTGCGGGCCGCATCCTGCGTGTCCATATCCTGCCCAACATCATCGGCCCGATCCTGATCCTGATATCGATGGACATTCCCGTGGTGGTGGCGATCGAGGCCGGAATGAGCTTCGATGGGTTCGGCGTGCGGCAGC
>NZ_RZQG01000789.1:0-2803 GCF_003998635.1 Mesorhizobium sp. M7D.F.Ca.US.004.03.1.1 | reverse complement strand
TCGATGCCTTTACCGATGCCTTTGGCGCACGCGTTACCCCTGGCAGCAACGACAGCCTGCTCGGTCGCCTTGGCGTATCGCTCGACCACCAGACGCAGTGGCAGGACCGGACCGGTCGCACTGGGCGCATGAATGTCTACGGCATCGCCAATCTTTATTACGACTTCAAGGATGGCTCAGCGGTCGACCTCGCCGGCAGCAGCCTCTCGAGCAGGAACGAGCAGCTCTGGGGCGGTCTCGGCATCGGCGGCACCATCAATTGGGCCGACGACAAGTTCTCGGTTTTTGGCGAAGCCATCGCCCGGACAGGCCTGGAAGACTTCGGTGACAGTCATGTACTGACCGGCTCGCTCGGCTTCCGGGTCAAGTGGTGAAAGCAAGTTGGGCATCCAATATCGAAAGTCGCCTTCGGGTCAGTTAGGGACGTCAATCCCACCTGGTTGAATGTCTGCTGCGCTTTCTGGATGCCAGAAGCCGCCAGTCCGCTTCCGAACTGGAACACGATCGCCTTGAGCGAGCCAGCCAGCCCGGCAAGTGCCGCCGACATGACGAAAGCCCGGAGTTTGTAGTGCTCATGCACCTCGTTGAGAGGCCACGGCGCCGTCGCAAAAGCGCACGTCAAACCCCGGGTGCTGTGCACTGACGGTCTCATCGGTATCGGCGGAGCCGCGAATCTGTGCTAAGCGCCGCCCAACCAACCAAAGGACGACACCAATGAGCGAACCGACCGTGGCCGAAGCGACCGAGAGCATCTATGCCTCGCTCCGGGCGGACAATGCCGACATCGACGCACATATCGCGACGCTCAAGGCGGCGCTGACACGGGAGGGGATAAAACAGGCGGTGTTCGATCCGACCAAATTGGCGCAGAGCAACCGCTCGGGCCGCAAGCTGATGCAGGCCTATTGTCGGCAGCGCGGCGTGAGCGTGAGGTTTTCGGACCAGTAGAACCGCGCGCGGACGATCTCAACCGCGCTGTCAGACGCCGACGATCGACGCCGTGCTGGTGCGGCGGCTGACAGTGGATCGCGGGCGCTGGTTGGACGGGGCGCGCCAAAGCCTTAGCGACAGCCTGTCGGACAAAGCGCATCACGCTCAAGCACGAAGCCGACCTTGGTTTTGGGCGGCGACGGCAGCCATGCGCCGTCACTCGGCCATCTCATACAGCGACGACCCTCCCAGAACGCTGACATCGAACGCCAGTCCGCTTTCGGCCAAACGCAGAGTGCTCTATTTCCCGCAGGGCGCATCAGGCTTGCGAATTTCCCCTAGGTATTGATAACAGAGGGGACTAGCATAGCCTCACTGGGGGTGTGCGATGGCAGACGTCTCGATACGCCGGGCGGACTTCATGATGGTCTTGGCCTATGCTTCGGACCTCGCCACTGGTCATTCTCGCGACTTCGCGCTGAAATCGTGCGTGCTTGCAATGCGCATCGCCGAGCTTGCGGGTGTTTCCGATGAGGTTCGGCGCAATGCCTACCACCAGTCGATGCTGCGCTACGTCGGCTGCAATGCCGATACGGACCTTCTGTCGGCCACCTTTGGGGACGAAATAGCGCTTCGCCAGGATCTCGTCGGTCTCGACATGGGCAATCGTGCGGAACTGGGGAGGGTCTTCGTGCAGGCCTTCAAGCGGTTCTACTACGATCTCGAACCCGACGCGCAAGCCAGGGCGATCGAGGCCGCGATGTCGCAGGCGCTCGCTGTGGCTCGCCCGGTGCTCACCGCGCATTGCGAGGTCGCGCAGCGGATCGGCCAACGGCTTGGCCTTTCCGAGGAGATCCGGCGCAATCTCGGGCAGATTTATGAGCGCTGGGACGGCAAAGGTCTGCCGCGAGGGCTGAGCGGCGAGGATGTGCTGCCGGCCGTGCGCCTGATCACTCTGGCGCAGGATGTGATTGCGCTCTGCGATGCCGTCGGCATCGACGGGATGGCTGAGACCGTAGCCAGCCGAGGCGATGGCCCATACGAAGCGGAACTGGCCCGGCTCGTCTCGGCTAACGCGGGGGCCTTGATGGACGGCATCGGCGCGACGGTCGACCGTGAGACGATCCTGGCGCTCGAACCCGATCCGCCGGTGACGCTGGACGAAGCAGCCTGCGACGAGGCGTTCCTCGCCATCGCCGACATGATCGACATGCGCATGCCGCTTACCTATGGCCATTCGCGGATGGTGGCGCAGCTGGCCGAGGGAGCCGGGGGACAAATGAAGCTGCCCGCCGCCGACCTGCGCGCGTTGCGCTGGTCCGGCTGTATCCACGATATTGGCGAACTCGTGGTGCCGGTGGCGACTTGGATGCGAAACGGACCGCTGTCGGTGCGCGAGCGTGACGCGGCGCAACTGCATGCCTATTACGGCGAACGCGCGCTGGCATCGTTCGGCCGCGAGGGCGATGCGATGGCCGCGCTCGTGCTTCGTCATCACGAACGCCTGGATGGCTCGGGCTATCACCGTAAGGTCGGTGGCTCCGACCTGTCGCCTTCAGCACGGATCCTGGCCGCTGCCGAAGCGTTCCAAACGTCGCGAGAGGAACGTCCCCACCGCAAGGCGCTGTCCAGCGAGGCGGCGGCCATACAGCTGCGCGCCGCAGTGCGTGACGGTTGTATGTGCGCCGACGCGGCAGAGGCCGTGTTGTCCTTCGCGGGGCAGCAGTCGCGCCGGGCCTTGCCGCGGGCGCTGGCCGGCATGACTTCGCGCGAAATCGAGGTGCTGCGCCTTATCGCTGCCGGATTGACGGCGAAAGAGGCGGCACGCAAGCTCGATATCTCGCCCAAGACCGCGGACCACCATATCCAGAAC
>NZ_RZQG01000788.1:0-2805 GCF_003998635.1 Mesorhizobium sp. M7D.F.Ca.US.004.03.1.1 | reverse complement strand
CCCCGGTCTCACGGGCGAGCCCTGCATGGCCGGCGGTTTTTGCCAGCTCGCCATAGGTGGTAGTTTCGCCGAAGGACAGTTTTCGCGCCGCGTCGTAAATGGCGAGGCGGAAATCGTCGACGCCGTCGAGATCGACCGGCACGCCGGAGAAATCGACGTCCTCGCCCGCCGCATAGGCTTTGATCGCTGCGATCAGCTCGACCACCCATGGCGGCTGCGCCGTGGAGGCGGAAACGCCGCCATGGCGCAGCAGGCGCCGCTCCACCGCCTCGCGGCTGCGTTCGGGCAGGCAGAGCCGGATCAGGCCCTTTTCGCTCCACGCAATGCCCATGAAACCGATCACTGTTTCTAACACTGCGTGGCCGGCCGTGATCGAAGCTGTCGTGTCCATCATGCGTTCCTTTCCGCAAAGTGGCGAAAACCGGGATTCGTCCCAGTACATATCCAGAACAATATGGCATCACCGCCCGCGTCTCGCCACCCGAAAACCACCTGGTAGCCCCGATTGCCGGTCATGAATCGCTGGTGTAAGGGATTTCTTAACAACCCGACAAATCGGACCCGAGCGCGGCTTGCCAGCAAAACTCAACCTTATCGCGATCGGCGTGATCCTGGCCGCCGCCGGCATCAGCGGCTGCACGTCGACCTCGCAGATGAAATCTGCGCCTGCTCTTACCGAAACCGCGACCGTCGCCGGCACTGACGCCGGCTTCACCGTGCCGCTGCCGGAGACCGTTTCGGTGCTGCCGGAATCATCCGGTATTGCCCCCGTTCAGACAGCCGAGCTGCCGCTCGATCCCACCGCGCAACCGGCGGCAGTGACCGCCGCCTTCGCCGGTTCGACGCCGGCGGCACCAGCCGTGCCCGCCGTGATGACCGCCAATGCCTGGCAGGCGCCGCCGCCGGCAAATGCGAGCGAGCCGGTCAAGGCGGCCGAGAGCTATACGACCGCGGGGCTCGTCATGCCGGCGACCGCCAAGGGCGACCGGATGCCCGGCGTCCAGCAGGTCGCCTATGTCGTGCCGCAGAATCCGGCCGCCCTGGTGCAGGGTCCGGTCGGGCCGACGGAAGAACACGCGACGGGCGTGCGTGGCGATGTCGAGCGGCTGATCGAGAAATATGCCGCACTCTACCAAGTGCCGGTGGACCTGGTGCGCCATGTCGTCAACCGCGAGAGCACCTTCAACCCGAAAGCCTACAATAATGGCCATTGGGGGCTGATGCAGATCAAGCACGCGACGGCGCGCGGCATGGGCTATGACGGACCGGCCAAGGGCCTGTTCGACGCCGAGACCAATCTGAAATATGCGGTCAAATATCTGCGCGGCGCCTGGCTGGTGGCGGGCGGCAATGCCAAGAAGGCCGACTGGCTCTACCAGACCGGCTACTATTTCGACGCCAAGCGCAAGGGCCTGCTCGAGGCAACCGGCCTCGGTGTCGACCGCAAGCGCCGCCGCCTGCAGCCCGACGCCTGAGCGCGATGCCTGAACCGCGCCCGCCGGCTCTGAACGACATCCGGCTGCGCAAGATCCTCGACGAGACGCTGGTTCCGCCGCATTGGCCGGACGGTTTTGTCATGCGTAGCTTCGAGCCCGGTGATGCGCTGCCCCTGCATGCGCTGTTGACCGAGGTGTTCGACGACGGCACCGATGGTCCGTTCGACGAGTGGTGGCCGCGTATCGCGGACGATCCCGAATTCGACCCGGCACTGTGCTTCCTCGTCATCGACGCCAAGGGCCGGCTGGCGGCGGCGGCGCTGTGCTGGACCCGCGCCTTCGTGAAGGACCTTGCCGTTCATCCCGAAGCGCGTGGCAAGGGTATTGGCGAGGCGCTGATGTGGCACGCCTTCGCCATTTTTCACGAACGCGGTGCCGATCATGTCGACCTCAAGACCAACACGGTCGAGAATCCCGCCGCCGTCCGGCTCTACGAGCGGCTGGGGATGATGCCTGTCGCCTGGGAAGGCTAAAGCGCGTCGCGTTTGAACGGATTCAGGCGACGCGCTTTAGGTCTTTGTTTTTAGGCATGTCGTTTTCCCAAAACCGAGGTCACTTTTGGGCGACATGCATTAGGGTGTGCTGATATTCAGGTGATACCGGCCTGAAAAGCGACGGTTCCCTGCGCTTCCCCGTTCTACCGCGTCGCGGTAGAACTGAGCTCACGTACTCCAAGTACGCTCCGCTCCGGTTCTCGGTATCAGCCGCTTTCGACTCGGCCTGACCTGAATCTCAACACACCCTAATGCATGTCGCCCCACGCAGGAATGGCGTGATTTGGGAACCCAAAGCGCTGCTTCGCATTCAATGGAAGGTGGGGTCTGACAAGCTGCCGGCGCGTGGGAGGATTTTCCGTCGCCGGCCGCAGAGGGACATCCACCATCATGAAGCTTTTTCACGCACTCCTGGCGCTCGGCGTCGCCACCATGCTGGTTGGCACGCCGGCGCGGGCCGTCGAGCTGTCGATCGTGTCGGGCGATACCGGCGACGGCATCAAGGTGCTGCGCGAGATCCTCGACCGTTACGAGAAAGACAGCGGCAACAAGGTCAGCATCGTCGTCATGCCGACGTCCGGGACCGACCAGTTCGGCCAGTACCGGCTTTGGCTCGCCGCGGGAAACAGCGACATCGACGTCTACCAGACCGATGTCATCTGGGCGCCGCAGCTTGCCAGCCAGCTCGTGGATTTGACCGCAGCGACCAAGGACATCGTAGCTGAGCATTTCCCATCGATCATCCAGTCGCAGACCGTCAATGGCAAGCTCGTCGCCTTGCCGATCTTCACCGATGCGCCGGCGCTCTACTACCG
>NZ_RZQG01000787.1:0-2809 GCF_003998635.1 Mesorhizobium sp. M7D.F.Ca.US.004.03.1.1 | reverse complement strand
GAGCTGGAAGGCGCATTGCAGAAAGGCGAAGGCGAGGCGATCATCGCCGGCATCGCCGCAACGCCGGAATCGCGCGCGACCTATGCCTTCTCGCGCTCCTATCTGCAGTTTCCGGCACGCTTCATCATGCCGAAAAGCAAGGCGCTGACCGAACCGGTCTTTGACAAATTGCACGGCAACCGTGTCGGCGTAATATCAGGTTCAGCGCATGAGCGCATGCTGCGCGACTATTTCAACACGGTTCAGGTCGTCACTTTCGACAGACCGGAAGACCTTTACAACGATCTCAAGGCCGGCAAGGTCGACGCGGCCTTCGGCGACGGCATGCGCCTGGCCTTCTGGCTGGGCGGCTCGGATGCGGCGGGCTGCTGCCGCTTTGCCGGCGGGCCCTATCTGGCGCCCGAATATCTGGGCACTGGCATGGCCATCGCCACCAAAGCGGATAATCCAGCGCTTGCCGCCGCGCTCGACTACGCGCTGCAGGAGATTTCGATGAAAGGCACGTTTGCCGAATTTTATCTGCGCTATTTCCCGGTCAGCTTTTTCTAGGGCCAAGGACTTTCAGGTCAGCGTACGCAGGCGGGCCTTGGCGGCACGGCCTATTGCCGCGACCGTCAGCGTGTCGAGATCGAGCTGACGACGGATCAGCTGCAGCACCCGCACTTCTTCCATGCGCATTTCGAGATCGACAGCGGCAACCTCGAAGGCGGCGGCATAGGCGGTGTCGCGCAACCGCTCGGGCAAGGCCTCCGCGACTTCAGCCAGCACGCCTTCCAGTCCGTCCTTTTCGTGCAGGCGCTTCTGGCAGGCCTGGGCGACGCCGACCAGTCTGTCGTGGTTGAAGTCCTCGAACACCGGCCAGGAGCGGACGACCTCGCCGATCCGCGCCAGTTCGACATCGGTCATGTCGCGATCGGAGGCCGAGGTGATGACCATCAGGTAGATCAGGGCTTCATGCGGCGTCGGCAATTTTTTCTCCTTGAACCGGGCCTCGAAGGTAAGAACACGAAATCTGCACCGCAAGGAAAAAGCGCCGCACGCGTTGACGCTCCGGCGATGCACGCCTAGAGACCGGTTGAAAAACCTCTGCTCCGGCCGCCTTCGAATGGGCCGGCGAATGATTTGGAAAACAGTGACATGGCGGGATCAAACATCATCGATCTCAATCCCGAGCTGCTGGCGGCCGCGGTCGAGAGCAAGGCATGGCCGTTCGAAGAAGCCAAAAAGATCATCGAACGCTACAAAGGCACCGACTTTCCGCAAACGGTCCTGTTCGAGACCGGCTACGGACCGTCCGGCCTGCCGCATATCGGCACATTCGGCGAGGTGGCGCGCACGTCGATGGTGCGCCATGCCTTTCGCGTCCTGACGCAGGACGAGGTTGCCACCAAGCTGCTGTGCTTTTCCGACGATATGGACGGTATGCGCAAGATACCCGACAGCGTGCCGGATCGCGCCGCACTCGAGCCGCATTTGCACAAGCCGCTGTCGTCGGTTCCCAATCCGTTCGGCGACGACTATGCCAGCTTCGCCGACCACAACAATGCGATGCTGTGCCGCTTCCTCGACACGTTCGGCTTCGACTACGAGTTCGCCAGCGCGACGCAATACTACAAGTCCGGCCGTTTCGACGCGATGCTCAAGCGCGCCGCCGAACGCTACGACCAGATCATGGCGGTGATGCTGCCGACGCTCGGCCCCGAGCGGCAGGCGACCTACAGCCCGTTCCTGCCGATTTCGCCGAAGAGCGGCCGCGTGCTTTACGTGCCGATGAAGCATGTCGACGCCGAGGCCGGCACCATCACCTTCGACGACGAGGGTACCGAGACCACGCTTTCGATCACCGGCGGCCGCGTGAAGCTGCAATGGAAGCCGGATTTCGGCATGCGCTGGGCAGCCCTTGGCGTCGATTTCGAGATGTTCGGCAAGGATCACCAGACCAATGCGGTGGTTTACGACCGCATCTGCAACATTCTGGGCGGACGGGCGCCGGAGCATTTCGTCTACGAACTGTTTCTCGACGAGAACGGCCAGAAGATCTCGAAGTCGAAGGGCAACGGGCTGACCATCGACGAGTGGCTGACCTATGCGCCGACCGAAAGCCTCGGGCTCTACATGTACCAGCGGCCGCGGCAGGCCAAGAAGCTGTATTTCGACGTCATCCCGCGGGCTGTGGACGAATACTATACCTTCCTCGCCGCCTATCCCCGGCAGGACTGGAAGGAACGGCTGGGCAACCCAGTCTGGCATATGCATGACGGCAACCCGCCCGCGATCGACATGCCGGTGCCGTTCTCGCTGCTGCTCAATCTGGTCAGCGCTTCCAACGCGCAGAACAAGGATGTGCTGTGGGGCTTCATCTCACGCCACACGCAAGGGGTGACGCCAAAGACGCATCCCGAACTCGACCAGCTGGTCGGCCACGCGATCCGCTATTTCGACGATTTCGTGAAGCCGACGAAAACCTTCCGCCCGGCCGACGAGGTCGAGCGCGAGGCGCTGCAAGCCCTCGACAAGGCGCTTGGTGAATTGCCGGCCGGCGCCAATGGCGAAGCGATCCAGAACGCTTCGCTCAACGTCGCGCGCAGGATCGAACGCTATCAGGATCATTCCAAGCAGAGCCCGGAGGGCGGCCCTGGCGTATCGGGTGCCTTCTTCCAGATGATTTACCAGGTGCTGATCGGCCAGGAGCGCGGCCCGCGCTTCGGTTCGTTCGCCGCGCTCTACGGCATTGCCGAGACGCGGGCGCTCATTGAGCGGGCGCTGGCTGGTCAGCTGGTTTGAGCACGCCGCCGGACTCTTCCAGGAT
>NZ_RZQG01000786.1:0-2815 GCF_003998635.1 Mesorhizobium sp. M7D.F.Ca.US.004.03.1.1 | reverse complement strand
GCCGATAGAGCGGCTGCACGGATCGCCTTCTTCAGCCGCTCTATCGGCAACGAAAAATCCGCCGAACGGGCGAACTCGCCGGGCATGATCGCGGCGGTGTTGGCGACAAAGATGGTGTGGCCCTCACGCACCGCGGTCAGCACCTTCTTGGCGCCCGAGACGACGAGGTCGCAGCCAAGCACGAGATCGGCCTTGCCGGCCGAGACGCGGATGGCATGGATGTCGTCCGGGGTGCGGGCGATGCGGACATGGGTGAACACCGAACCGCCCTTCTGTGCGAGGCCGGCCATGTCGATCATGCCGCAGCCCTTGTCCTCGAGATGCGCCGCCATGCCGAGCACCGCACCGACGGTGACGACGCCGGTGCCGCCGACGCCGTCGATGATCGCTGCCCAGCCCTGCTCGCCAAGCGGGAATTCGGCCGGCACCGGCACGCCTTCCAGCGGATCGGCCTTGCCGGCCAGGCCCTCGGCCTTGCGGATCTTGGCGCCGTGCACGGTGACGAAGGACGGGCAGAAGCCGTTGACGCAGGAGAAATCCTTGTTGCAGCTCGACTGGTCGATCTTGCGCTTGCGGCCGAATTCGGTTTCGACCGGCTGGATCGAGACGCAGTTCGACTGCACGCCGCAATCGCCGCAGCCTTCGCAGACCAGCTCGTTGATGAAGACCCGCTTGTCGGGATCAGGGAATGTGCCGCGCTTGCGGCGGCGGCGCTTTTCGGCGGCGCAGGTCTGGTCATAGAGCAGCACGGAAACGCCCTGGACGTCGCGCAGCTGGCGCTGGACGAGATCCAGGTCGTCGCGGTGATGAATGCTGGCACCGGCCGGGAATTCAGCCTTCCCGGCATATTTGTCCGGCTCATCGGTGACGATGGCGATGCGGTCGACGCCCTCCGCGCGTACCTGCCGGGCGATCATGTCGACGGTCAGGCCGCCTTCGTGCGGCTGGCCGCCGGTCATGGCGACGGCGTCGTTGTAGAGAATCTTGTAGGTGATGTTGGCGTCGGTCGACAGCGCGAAGCGGATCGCCAGCGTGCCGGAATGGTTGTAGGTGCCGTCGCCGAGATTCTGGAAGATGTGGCCACGCTTCGAGAACGGCGCCTGGCCGACCCACTGCGCGCCCTCGCCGCCCATGGCCGTGAACCCGACGGTGTTGCGGTCCATCCACAGCGCCATGAAATGGCAACCAATGCCGGCCGCGGCGATCGAGCCGTCCGGCACCTTGGTGGACGAATTGTGCGGGCAACCGGAACAGAAGAACGGCGTGCGCGAGCCGATGTCGGTGGCGTCGGCCAGCATTGCCTGGAACTGGCGCAGCTTTGCCACCCGCGCCGAGATCTCTTCGGACGGACCGATGGTTTTGACGATCCTCTCGCCAAGCGCGATGGCGATCTCGTTGGGGTCGAGCGCACCCTTGGCCGGGAACAGCCAGTCGCCGCGCTCATCCTTCTTGCCGACAATGACCGGCTGCGTTGCGGTGCCGTAAAGGCTTTCGCGCAGCTGCACCTCGATCAGCGAGCGCTTTTCCTCGACGACGACGATGGTGTCGAGGCCGCGGGCAAAATCAGCGATGTGATGCAGATCGAGCGGCCAGGGGCAGCCGACCTTGAACAGCCGCACACCGATGCGGTTGGCGGCCGCCTCGTCGATGCCGATGTCCTCCAGCGCCTGGCGGACATCGAGATAGCTCTTGCCCAGCGTGATGATGCCGATTTTCGGGTTGCGGCCGCCCGAATAGACGATTCGGTTCAGCCCGTTGGCATGGATGAACGCCGAGGCCGCGGCGCGCTTGTGCTCATGCAGCCGCTCCTCCTGGCCGAGCATGTCGATCTCGTGGCGGATGTTGAGACCGCCGGGCGGCATATCGAACTCAGGCACGACGATGTTCAGCCGCTCGAGCGAGGCATCGACCGAGGCCGTCGATTCGATGTTGTCCTTGACGCATTTGATCGCCGCCCAGGTGCCGGCAAAGCGCGACATGGCAAAGCCGTAGAGCCCGTAGTCGATAATCTCCTGGACGCCTGCCGGGTTGAGGATCGGCACCATCGTGTCGACGAACAGGAATTCGGTGGCATGCGCATTGGTCGAGGATTCGGCCATATGGTCGTCGCCCATCAGGGCGAGCACACCGCCATGTCTGGACGAGCCGGCGAGATTGGCATGGCGGAACACATCGCCGGAGCGATCGACACCCGGCCCCTTGCCGTACCAGACCGAAAAGACACCGTCATGGGTGCCCTCGCCCAGCAATTCGGTCTGCTGCGATCCCCAGCAAGCGGTGGCGGCAAGCTCCTCGTTGAGCCCGGGCTGGAAGACGATGTCGGCCTGAGCGAGCTGCTTCTTCGCCTTCCACAGCTGCATGTCGAGGCCGCCGAGCGGCGAACCGCGATAGCCGGAGACGAAGCCGGCCGTGTTCAGGCCGGCGCGGCGATCACGCTCGCGCTGCATCAGTAGCATGCGGATGACCGCCTGCGCGCCGGACAGGAAGATGCGCTCCTTTCCAAGGTCGAACTTGTCGTCGAGCGCGACGTCATGCAGCGTCATCAGGAATTTCCTCTGCGGAGGCCGCGCGGGGGCAGGCAGCCAACGTCGGGGTCGGATGACGCATCCTTTCTCCCCTTGCAAGGCAGGTCAAACAAAATCGCAGGTACCAGGCAACGCGCAACGAACAGTCCGTGGCCATCTCGAATCCCGCACGAAACCGACCAGCGGATGTTTCCCGGCGCACGAAAATTTCAGCTGCAGCCAGGGCCGGGCAGCGATGCGTCAGCTGCCCTTCGAGCAATCCGGCTTCGGTTCGCCCGGCAGCTTGCCGT
>NZ_RZQG01000785.1:0-2816 GCF_003998635.1 Mesorhizobium sp. M7D.F.Ca.US.004.03.1.1 | reverse complement strand
CATTGGTTCCCTCTCCTTCGGCTGGCCGCTGATTGTGGCACTGATCGTCGGCATCGCCTTCACCGCCCTCTTGGCGTTGCTGCTCGACAAAGTGCTGTTCGCGCGGCTTCGCTCGCAAGGCCAGGCGATCATCGTGGTGATGGCGAGCTTCGGCGCCTCGATGGCGCTGAGAAGCCTGCTCGAATTCACCTTCACCTCGCGGCCGACCTATTTCAGCCGGGCGATCCAGATCGCCATGCCGGTCGGCTTCGGCATCCGCATCACGCCCGACCAGATCGCGCTTTTGCTGCTGACAGCGGTGCTGGTGTTCGGCGTGCATCTGTTGATGACGCGCACGCAAACCGGCCGCTCGATGCAGGCCCTGAGCCAGAACGCGGCATTGGCCCGCATCGTCGGCATCGACGTCGCCAGCGTGGTGCGCGTCACCTGGATCATCGGCGGGGCGCTTGCCTGCGTCGCCGGCGTGATGATCGGCGTTCTGGTGCAGATCCGCCCGTTCATGGGCTTCGACATGCTGTTGCCGATGTTTGCCGCCGCCATTCTCGGCGGCATCGGCAGCATCCCCGGTGCGGTGCTCGGCGGCCTGATCATCGGGCTCGCCGAAGCGGGTGCCGTGCAATTGATCGGCGCCGAATGGCGCGCCGCCGTCTCCTTCATCATCCTGATGGCGGTGCTGTTCGCGCGGCCGATCGGCCTGTTTGGTGTGAGGGAACGCTGATGGACCTGCTCGGCTACGGCGCCTTCTTCCTGACTACCGCGCTGATCTTCTCGCTGGTCACGCTGGGGCTCAATTTGCAATGGGGCCTGACCGGGCTGTTCAATGTCGGCCTCGCCGGCTTCGTCGCCATCGGCGCCTACACCTCAGCGCTGCTGACGACACCGGACGATGCCGCGCGGCTGGGCGGCTTCGGCCTGCCGATCCTTGTCGGCTGGCTCGGCGCCATGGTCGTCGGCGGCATCGCCGCTGCCCTTACCGGCATGGCGACGCTGCGGCTGCGATCCGACTATCTGGCGATCACCACCTTCGGCGTCGCCGTCGTCGTGCAACTGGTCGCGCTCAACGCGCAAAGGTTGACCGGCGGACCGTTCGGCATCGGCTTCATCCCGCGCCCCTTTGGCGGCCTTGCCGAGACGCCGCTGCTGTTCAACCTGTCCAACCTTGCCGTGGTCTCGGTCGTCACGCTGATCGCCTATCTCGCTTTGGAGCATCTGTCGCGCAGCCCATGGGGACGTGTCTTGAAGGCGCTGCGCGAGGATGAGCGGGCGGCGATATCGCTGGGCAAGAGCGCGCGTTTCTATCGCGTCCAGGCCTTTGCCGTCGGCGGCGCTATCATGGCGCTGGCCGGCGCGCTGCAGGCGCATTTCACCGGCTTCATCGCGCCGGACAATTATCTGCCGATCCTGACCTTCCAGGTCTGGGTGATGCTGATCGTCGGCGGCTCTGGCAGCAATCTGGGCGCTGTCATCGGCAGCATCCTGGTCTGGGCGATATGGGCCGGATCGGGCACGCTGACCAGCATCCTGTTCCCGCCCGAACAGCAGGCGCGCGCCGCCGCGCTGCAGATCGCCGCCATCGGCGCTATGCTCTGCGTCATCCTGCTGATCCGGCCGAACGGCCTGTTCGGCGACAGGCCTCGGCGGCCCCGCTTCAGCAAGCGGGCGAAGATCGCTGCGGGCGAGAGCAGTTCCGGCTCATGAATGCCGTGATCCGGCAGGAGGCACAAGGCGCTTCGCTGTGGCATGCCGTCAGCCGCAACCGGCGCGAGCGGCCAGCGCTGCAAGGCGGGATCGATGTCGACCTGGCCATCGTCGGCGGCGGCTTTTCCGGCCTTTCAACCGCGCTGCACGCCGCCGGGAAAGGCATTTCCGTCGCCGTTCTCGAAGCCGAATTCATCGCCTGGGGCGCGACCGGCAGGAATGCGGGCTTCGTCGTACCGAACTTCGCCAAGATGGACCCGGTCGACATACTGGCCCACCTCGGACCTTCGCGCGGCGAAAGGCTGATCGATTTCGCCGCCGGCAGCGCCGACCTGGTTTTCCGCCTGATCCGGCAGCATGGCATCGACTGCAACGCCGTGCCTAACGGGTGGATCCAGCCGGCGCATTCGCCTGCCGCCTTCGAGAAGGTCAAGTCACGCGCGGGGCAATGGGCGCAGCGCGGCAGGCCGGCAGTCACATTGGATCGGCAGGAAATCGAAGCCCTGACGGGCGTGCCAGGGTATATCGGCGGCTGGATGGATCGTTCCGGCGGCGTGCTCAATCCAGTCACCTACGCGCGCGGGCTCGCCGATGCGGCGGAGAAGGCCGGCGCGAAGATCTTCGAGCAGACGCGCGTCACCTCGGTTGATCGCGTAGCCGATGGTTGGATGCTGAAAACGCCGGCGGGATCGGTACGAGCCGCAAAGGGGTTGATCGCCACCAACGCCTATGGCTGGGCCCTCAATCCGACATTGCAGCGAACCCATTTCCCGCTGAAAGTCTTCCAGATCGCGACAGCGCCATTGCCTCGTGAAGTACGCAGCCGGTTGCTTCCCGGCGGGCAAGGTGTCGGCGACACCCGGCGCAATCTCTTCACCTTCCGCTTCGACGCGGATAACCGGCTGATCAGCGGCGGCATGCATATTCTTGGTGCCGGCGCCGATACGCGCGTGCCGCAAACCATCTGGCGGCGCCTCGCCAGGCATCTCGATTTGCCTGACCTGCCGCCGCTTGCCTATAGCTGGTCGGGGGTGGCCGCGGTCGAACCGGATTTCCTGCCGCACCTCATGGACCTCGGGCCGGGGCTGATCCCCGGCCGCGCCTGCAACGGGCGCGGC
>NZ_RZQG01000784.1:0-2820 GCF_003998635.1 Mesorhizobium sp. M7D.F.Ca.US.004.03.1.1 | reverse complement strand
CCCTTTTCATTACGTGGCGGCATCTTTTCGGTGCGAACCAGAAGCCCCCCGGCATCGCGCCAGGCCTCAAACCCGCCTTCAAGGGATTCGGCTGATATCCCCTCATGGCGCAACCATGCGGCGACGCCTTGCGAAAGCTTTTGCCCCTTCTGGCAGACGACGGCCACCGGCTTGCCGGCGAACCCGGCGGCCCAGGTCGAAACGGTTTTGAAATCGCGCCGGCACGAAGCCGGCAACAGGCGCGGATCGGCCTCGAAATCGTCATCGACGCGGACATCGATGATGACAGGCGCACCCGGCAGGCCGATCAGACGGGACAGTTGCGATACAGTGATAGCAGTTGTTGACGGCATGGCGTCCACCTCCTGGAAGAGAAGCTTGGACGCGAACGTTGGGCTGACGCCTCACGGGGTCGTCGCGATGCACCCCTTGTCATCATGGTGGATACAACGCGCGGGCTTGTCAAGGATGGTGACGGGCTCGACCTATTGGTCGGGACTGGCGACCTGACTGATCAAGCCGCCAGTTGTCGATGCGTGTCAGTGATTGTCCCTGGGAACACCGCTTGTGTGCGCGACATCCTGATATTTCACCGCTGGCTTCAGCACCATTCCCTCTGAAAACTGCGCAACCATGCCACGCTGGATCTCCTGCCAGGGCGTCTGGTGCTTGGGATAGTGATAGCCGCCATTGTTCTGCAGTTCGGCGCGGCGCCGGGTGATCTCGTCGTCGGTGACGAGTATATCGGCCGTGCCCTTGCGCAGGTCGATGCGGACACGGTCGCCCGTCTTGAGCAGAGCCAATCCGCCGCCGATGGCGGCTTCCGGCGAGGCGTTGAGGATCGACGGCGAGCCCGACGTGCCCGACTGGCGGCCGTCACCGATGCAGGCAAGCGCGTGGATGCCCTTCTTGATGAGGTAGGCCGGCGGCTGCATGTTGACGACCTCGGCACCGCCGGGATAGCCGACCGGACCAGCGCCGCGCATGAACAGGATGGTGTGTTCGTCGATGCCTTGCGCCGGGTCGTCGATGCGAGCGTGGTAATCCTCCGGCCCATCGAAAACCATGGCGTTGCCTTCGAAAGCCTCTGGATCCTTGGGATTGGACAAATAGCGTTCGCGGAATTCCGGCGATATGCCGCTGGTCTTCATGATCGCCGAATCGAACAGATTGCCCCTGAGGTTGATGAAGCCTGCATTGGCCTTCAGCGGCTTGGCGACAGAGCGGATGACGTCGGGGTTTTCGTTGGCGACGCCCTCGCTATTCTCACCGATCGACTTGCCGTTGACGGTGGGTGCGCCGGGATGCGGCAACAGCCCGCCCTTCATCAGTTCGGCGATGACCGCCGGCACGCCGCCGGCATGATGGTAGTCCTCGCCGAGGTATTCGCCCGTCGGCTGCAAATTGACCAGCAGCGGCACATTGAGGCCGACCGTCTGCCAGTCGTCATTGTCGAGCTTGACTCCAAGGTGTCGGGCGATGGCGTTGAGATGGATAGGCGCGTTGGTCGAGCCGCCAATGGCCGAATTGACGACGATGGCGTTCTCGAAAGCCTCTCTCGTCATGATATCGGACGGCTTCAGATCCTCATGCACCATCTCGACGATGCGTTTTCCGGTCTCATAGGAAATCTGGCCGCGCTCGCGGTAGGGGGCGGGAATGGCGGCCGAGCCCGGCAACTGCATGCCAAGCGCCTCGGCCAGCGAGTTCATCGTGGTGGCGGTGCCCATGGTGTTGCAATAGCCGGTGGACGGCGCCGAGGACGCGACGATGTCCATGAACTCGTCGTAGCCGATCTCGCCGGCCGAAAGCCGCTGGCGCGATTCCCAGACGATGGTGCCGGAGCCGGTGCGCTTGCCCTTGTGCCAGCCATTGAGCATCGGGCCGACCGACAGGGCGATGGCCGGGATGTTGACCGTGGCCGCCGCCATCAGCAGCGCCGGCGTGGTCTTGTCGCAACCGATGGTCAACACGACGCCGTCGAGCGGATAGCCGTAGAGCACCTCGACCAGGCTGAGATAGGCAAGGTTGCGGTCGAGTGCTGCGGTCGGGCGCTTGCCGGTCTCCTGGATCGGATGGCAGGGGAATTCGAACGGAATGCCGCCCATCGAGACGATGCCTTCGCGCACGCGCTTGGCGAGTTCGATATGGTGGCGGTTACACGGCGAAAGATCGGAGCCGGTCTGGGCGATGCCGATCAGCGGCTTGCCGGACATCAGTTCAGCGCGCGTCAGGCCGTAATTCAGGTAGCGCTCCAGATAGAGCGCCGTCATGCCCGGATTGTCGGGATTGTCGAACCACTCCTGCGAGCGAAATTTTTTCTTGGTGGTGGGGGCGCCTGCCATCGTGGTCTCCGTATTTGTAAGACAAATCGATATGGCAACGCGCGTAAGCAGGCAAGAGGGCGTGCGGTCGCAACCGGACTTTGGTGTGATAGACACGCACCCTGCCGTGCGTTAGGGCTTCAGGCAGTCTTGTCCGGGAGGTTTTCATGGCTTTGGTGATCGAAGGCGAGGAACGCATTGCCGCACCCCTGCAAAAAGTGTGGGAAGCGCTGAACGATCCCGAGGTCTTGAGGGCGACCATTCCCGGCTGCCAGAGCCTTGAGATGAAGTCGCCGACCGAAATGGCGGCGACCGTGGTGGTGAAGATCGGGCCGATCAAGGCGACGTTCAATGGCGAGGTGACGCTGAAGAATCTGAAGCCGCCGCACTCCTACACCATCCAGGGCGAAGGCAAGGGCGGCATTGCCGGCTTCGCCAAGGGCGGCGCCGACGTGACGCTGACCGAAGATGGACCGGATACCACGGTGTTGAAATA
>NZ_RZQG01000783.1:0-2825 GCF_003998635.1 Mesorhizobium sp. M7D.F.Ca.US.004.03.1.1 | reverse complement strand
TTTCTGGTCCCTACAACTTCACCTTCAGGCTCTGCCAGAACTTGTCGATAAGCGGCTTTTCGGTCGCTGCATCCTCGCCGGCAATGCGGGTGATGAACAGCAGCCCCTGATCGGCAAGACCGAAGCCGACGATCTCGAAATCGGCCGTGTCGGTGCGTGTCTTCATCACTGCGCGGATGCCGGTCAATTCCTTGCCGTCGGCGAGCTTGCGCGTCGTCGGCTCCTGCGTCAGCGTGGCACCGGCTTGCACCGATTCCTTGGTCATCTCCTGCAGCATCAGCTGGTTGAGCGACACCGGATTCATCTTGCCATATTCCTGCACGACGACGATCGTGCCCAGCGCCGACGCCATCAGATATTGCGTGATGTTCTCGCCGAGATCGGTCTTGGTCACCGAAATATTGCTCGGATGGACGAAGGAGAAATCGCTGCCGGAGAAGGTGGCGAAGTCGTTGCGCTCGAGCGTCACCTTGCTGTGCTTGCCGCCGGGCAGCGTCACATCAGTGCTCTCGCCGGGATCGATATCGATCGTCACGCCGTCGATGGTAAGCTTGAAGGCCTTGAGATCCTCGGCCCCGGCCGGTCCAGCGCACAGCGCGATGAGGGTGAGTGCCGCCGCTGATACCATCCGCATGGCTTGTTCTCCTGCTCTATTCTTGAGCAGTTCCCTAGGGAAAGCGCTGCGCGCTTTCCCCGGGAAAACCGCGTCACACTTTCCTGGAACTGCTTCTTACGCCACCCCACTCAGCGCCTTGATGGCACGGTAGAAGGTCGAGGAAAACAGTTCCGTAGGGTCATATTGCCGCTTTACCGCCAGGAAGGCCGGCAGCTCGGGATAGGAGGCCAGCAACTCCTTGGCCGTGTAATGCAGCTGGTAGGGCAGGAAAAAGCGCCCGCCATGCTTGATCGTCACGTCGATCAGCGCTCGGGTCAGCACCCGCATCCTGGCATTGCCGTCGGCGTCGGTCGGCTGGTTGATGTAGAGCACCAGCGAATAGGCCGGCTCCGGTGCGTAGGTCAGCGCCACATCCTCCTTGTGGACGATGCGCACCGAGGCGTTGAGCACCGGCAGCGTCTGGTTGCGCAGGATCTCGCGGGCTTCCGCTATGAATTCGACATAGGCGGCACGCGGAATAAAATATTCGTGCAGGATGTCGGTCTCATCCATCTGATCGTTGAAGAGATAGGGCACCGAATCGTGCATCGGGTTGTTGCGGGTGACGAGGCAGGCCTCGCCTTCCGCCATGGCCGAGGTGCGCGCCACCGTGCAGCTTTCGAACTTCGGCTCCAGCGTCTTTTCGGTGAACCATTTCAGCTCCTGGAACAGGCTGCCCCATTTCGCCAGGTTGATGATCACCCGTTTCAGCCCGACCGATCCCGGTTCGCCAATCGCTGGTTGGTCAGCCGGCGGCTGATCGGCCACCTTGTCATAGCGGTAGACGATCATGTCCTCGAGGAAATTGCCCGGCGCCGTCGACAGATGGCCGTAGAACAGGCCGATCTCCTTGTTCGGCTCCAGCACCTCGGCGAAGAATTCTGGAAAATCGTCCGATTTGATGATTTCGCGCGAGGTGCGGTAGACGGCGTTGTCGACGATATCGAGCGTGGCCTCCAGCACCACGCCGAACAGGCCGTAGCCGCCGACGATGTGGCGGAACAGATCGGTGTTCTCGGTGGGCGAGCAGGTCGTCACCGAACCGTCGGCCAGCATCACCCGCATCGAGCGGATCGAACCCGCCACGGAACCCGCCTGATGGTCCATGCCATGCGCATTGACCGACAGTGAGCCGCCGACCGAGAAGATGTCGGTGGACTGCATTGCCTTCACCGCGAAGTGCGGATGCAGAAGGTTCTGGATGTCGTGCCAGCGTGCACCCGGCTGCAGCGTCATGGTCTTCGCCGCCGCATCCACCGTCACCTTGTTGAATTTTCTGAGGTCGAGCACCAGCGCGTTGTCGTCGAAGGCATGCCCGCCCATCGAATGGCGGATGGCGGCCAGCGAAACCTTCAAGCCGTTGGCGCGTGCGAAGGCTAGCGCCTTGGCGATGTGCTCTTCCTCGCCGATCTCGACGACGCCATAGACCGGCGTCCTCGACAGACCGCTGGCATCGTTGATGTCGCCGCCCTTGGCCGACCAGGGCAGCGAAGCATCGAAGGCCGGCGCATTCTCCAGTGGCTTCAGTGGTAGCGCGATGCCGTCAATATCGGCAATCCGGCCGGCGTTCTTTGGTCCCGAAGGTCCGCGCGCCAGCCGCGCCACCGTGGTGCCGCCCCACAGCACCGCGCCGCCGACGACAGCCGCACCCAGCAGCAGCCTGCGCGACAGGCGAAACCCTTTTTGTTCGTCAGCCATGAATATCCCCCGTTGGCCAAGGGATAGCGCGGCTCTTTGGCAAAAACCATAGCGATGGTGCCTGGACAGCGTCCCGCCAGCCATCCTTGGGGTATCCAGCCGGAAGACCTCATCCCGCACGCCGGGCATTGAGGGGCGCAGCATGAAAGTGGCCGATCCCGAAGGGACCGGCCAGGAGTGGAACAGGGTCTGAAAACTGCGTCAGCAGGTCCGCCGACGCACGACGCTCACGCCTTACGAAGCCTTCTTGATCGACGTCACGATGCCGGTCTTGTCATCGACGGTCACCGCCACCTTGGCGCCGACCTTCAGTTTCCCGATCGTCGCTTCCGGCGACAGCTGGTAGATCTTGCCGTCGTCGAGGGTAATCGACTTGGTCGTCGGGTCGACGGCCTGGATGGTGCCCTGAACGGTCGCGGCATAGGCGGTGCCGAGGAAGGCGAGCAGAGCGGCGGTGGTTGCGAGGGTCTTC
>NZ_RZQG01000782.1:0-2826 GCF_003998635.1 Mesorhizobium sp. M7D.F.Ca.US.004.03.1.1 | reverse complement strand
CCCCTTTCGGCATCGGCTACCAGCATGTGGCCGGCACGCCCGCCGCAGGCACCAGTGGCCCGCCCGAAGATCTCGGCCACCACGGGGTGCACGGCCATGCCCTTGCCGATATAGACCGCGTGGCCACGATGGGTGGTGGCGACCTTGTCACCCGCCTCCAGCACGGCGGTCGCGGCGACGCCGACGGCTTCCTGGCCATCGCAGCGATGGATCGGACCGCGCGTGCGTCCTTCTTTGTGAAGCGCTCCAAGGCTCTCTTCCAGATGCCGCACCAGCAGCATCCGGCGATAGATTTCCAGGTGTTGTTCGACGGAAGGAGTGTTTTTCACTGATATCCCCGAGTTCGTGCCGAAATTAAATACAAAAGTGTCGACACTTTGCAAGCGCTTCTGCAAAATAGAGCAAAACAAGTTTTTGAAAAGGGGATCGATCATGCGTTTGAAGGGCAAAGCAGCCATCGTCACCGGAGCCGGCGCCGGTATCGGCGCCGCCGTCGCGGAGCTGTTTGTGAAGGAGGGCGCGCGCGTTCTGATCGTCGACCGCGACGGCGTGCGGGCCAGCGAGGTGGCTGGCAGGACCGGAGGACTGGCCTCGGAGGCCGACGTCTCGGACGAAGCCTCCGTGGCGACGATGGTACGCCGCGCGCAAGAGGCATTCGGCCGGGTGGACATCCTGGTCAACAATGCCGGTTACGGCATACGCGGCTCGGTCGTCACCACTGCGGCGGCGGATTGGGACGCGCTCATGGCCGTGAACCTCAAGGGCGTCTTTCTCTGCTCCAAATATGTCATTCCCGTCATGACCGCGAGTGGTGGCGGGGTGATCGTGAACACCGCTTCCAACGTGGCCCATGTCGGACTTGCCGATCGGGCGGCCTATGTCGCCTCCAAGGGCGGCGTCGCGGCGCTGACGCGTGCCATGGCGCTTGACCATGTTGCAGACAAGATCCGCGTCAATGCCGTGGCGCCGGGCGTTACCTGGTCGAGCTATTTCGAAAGCATGCTGGAAACCCATCCCGATCCTCAGGGGTTTGTCGCGGCATTGAACGCACGTTCGCCGATGAATCGCGTCGCGCAACCGACTGAAATCGCAAATGCAATCCTGTGGCTCGCCAGCGACGAATCTTCTTTCGCCACCGGCTCGATCCTGACGGTCGACGGCGGCATGAGCGCCTGGTGAGGCGCGCGCCAGTCGATGGCGGAAAACGAAACCTACCCGCTTCAGGCAACCGGCCGGATGGAACGCAGGGCACTCAGCATTTCGTCGAGGTCGGCGCAGGGCAGACAGCCTAGGTCCGCTATATCCTTGGTCACGTCGACCGGCAGGCCCGAATTGGACTCCTTGGGCACTTCGTTCAATCGTCCGCCGATGAGCACCGGCAAGGCAAGTCCGCGTGCCGCCATCGCCGCTTTCACGGCCTGTGCATAACGCAGCGCCACGCCGTTGTAGGTGCTGACGGCGATGGCATCGGCCCCGGTTTCGGCGGCGCGGGCGACGAGCATTTCCGGGTCGACGGCCACACCGGCATCGGCGATGACGATGCCCAGGCCTTCGAGCGCCTGTTCGACGAGATATTTGCCGTGCTCATGCACGTCGGTCGTGCCGATGCAGACGGTCAGGGGTTTAGGGCTTTCGAGCGGCTTCTGTGCCGCGACCCAGGCGACGGCCTTATGGTTGAGCTCGCGTGCCCATTCGGCATGGATCAGCGGCGTGCGCCCGCGCATGCCGTCCGCGCCCGGGCCGAACAGCGCCTCCATGCGTTTCGGCCCCATGCGGCGGATGGCGAACATCAGCGCGGCCGGGTCTTCGGTATCCACCCCGCGCTCGGCCAGCCCCTTCATGACGGCATCGGCAAAACGGCGCCCGCCTTCGACCAGCACATCGGCCATTGCCTCCACCTTGGTCCAGTCGAAGACCGGATCGTAGAACGGTGCGTGCAGCGTGAGCCGATGTGCGAAGGTCTGCGCATCGATGATTTCATCGACATCGGGAATGCGCTGGTTCTCGGTCACCGGCACCGGATTGATCGCATGGCCAGAGGGCCATCGCCCAACGGCGAGAATGTCGGCCAGGAGATAACTTGCCAGGCTGGCGTAGTTGCCCGCCGGGGTCGACTGATATGAAACGGTGTTGCCGAAGATCATGGTGCCTGGCGTGTCGCTGACCCGCACCAGCGCGGAATGGAAAGCAGCGCGCGACAGCGGATCGCTGAAGTGGTGGCCGTAGCAATGGCCGAGCCGAGCGCCGATCAGATCCTCGACGATGTGCTTTTCGACCAGCACCATGCCGAGCGCGCAGGCCATGTCGATGAACAGCCCGGCGAAGCCGTCGTCGAGATTGGAATGGACGAGGATTTCGGCCTCCTGCGCGGCGATCAGGCCGAGCGCGGTGACGGTCGCTTCCGTGGTCGCCACGTCATCGTCCCAATAGGGCAGGCGGAAGGTGAAATACTGTCCCAGATTGCCGATGGCCGTTGCTCCGGCGGCGATCGCGGCGCGGGTGTTTTCCACCGCGCCCGGCAGGCCGAGCATGAAGTCGCCGAAATGGGCGGCAGCAGGCGCCGCATTGGTGATGCGCGCGAAATCCTCTGGGCCGGTGAGCACGATGCCGGTGCCGCGCGCAGCCTTGGCGCGCATGGCCTGGGGATAACCCATCGACCAGTCGAGGGTGATGCCGAAACGGTCGACCGTTACGCCTGCCTTGCGGCATTGCTCGTGCACCTCGCCGATCGCCGCCACGGTGCGGTCGACGCTTCTGAAGCCGATATGGGCGTGCTGCATGACACGCTTTTCAGCCGCCGCCTTGCGCTTCCACGCGGCCTCG
This sequence comes from Mesorhizobium sp. M7D.F.Ca.US.004.03.1.1, assembly GCF_003998635.1. NCBI lineage: Bacteria > Pseudomonadati > Pseudomonadota > Alphaproteobacteria > Hyphomicrobiales > Phyllobacteriaceae > Mesorhizobium > Mesorhizobium sp. M7D.F.Ca.US.004.03.1.1. The sequence continues at coordinate 3 of NZ_RZQG01000782.1, read as the reverse complement.
GAC
>NZ_RZQG01000781.1:0-2840 GCF_003998635.1 Mesorhizobium sp. M7D.F.Ca.US.004.03.1.1 | reverse complement strand
CCCCGTCTCCTTGTCCAGCCCCAATCCTTCGCGCGAAGATCATTTGCCGGGCAGATTGGTCGCCCGCGTCAGCAGGATCACCCCCGCCTTGTCGGCTGTGTCGTAGTAGGTGAAGCCGGTGCGGTTTTCCCGGCGCCCGCGCATCAGCACGGCAAGTCCGTCGGTTTTCGCCTTGGTTTCGGCTGCGTCCGCATCACGGACCTCAAAGCCGATGTGGAAGACGCCTTCACCCTTTGTATCGAGATGAATCCGCTGTGGTGAAGGATCGTGGTTCGGCTGGCACAGTTGCAGCTGAGTGTTCGGCAGGTTGCAAATCCGGTATTGCATCGCCTTGAAACCCTCCGGGCTTGGGACCTGGAGTTCTTCGTATTCAGCCAGCGGCGGATAGGACTCCCATGGCCCGATGCCGATGGAGTCATAATAGGCCTGCGCCTTGTCGATATCGTGCACGACGATGCAGATGTGATGCAGCTTGTCGAAGTTACCCATTTCTCACTCCTTGATCGGGACCGTATAATTCAGCACGCGGCGCCCTCCGTCGGGGTAGATCGTCTCGCCGGTAATGTAGGAAGCGTCGTCGCTGGCCAGGAACGCCACGACCGAGGCGATCTCGGCTGCCGTGCCGAGGCGCCCGAGCGGTGTGCGCGAAAGAACCGCCCGCCGCATTTCTTCCGAGTCGATGAATGTCCCGTCCATGACCATGTCCGTGGCGATAGTGCCCGGGCCGACACCGACCACGCGGATGCCGTGGGGAGCGAAGGCGACGGCCGCGGTGCTGGTGACCTGGTTCATGCCGCCCTTGGAGATCGCGTAGGTGGCGACGCGCGGGTTGGCGAGGCCGGAATTGATCGACGACATGTTGATGATAACGCCGCCACCACCCTGCGCGATCATCTGCCGGGCTGCCGCCTGGGTGCCCATGAACGCGCCCTTCAGATTGACGGCGAGAACCCTGTCGTAGTCCGCCTCTGTGATGTCGAGAAAGTCTTGAACCGGAGCGATGCCGGCATTGTTGACCATGATGTCGACACGGCCGAACTTCGCTACCGCCGCCGCAACCAGCGCATCGATCTGGTCCTTCTTGCTGACATCCGTAACGAGAGCCAGGACGCTGTCGGTGGTGCCGATTTCAGCGGCACATTTTCTCAGTTCCGTGGCATCGATGTCGCCGAGCACGAGCTTCGCGCCTTCGGCCAGAAAGCGTTCCGCGCAAGCGCGTCCGATGCCGCGCGCCGCTCCTGTGACAACAGCCACCTTGCCTGCCTGTCTCATGTCCAGTCCCTCGATCATTGTAAGTCGGCCACCGTCTCAGGGAGCGATGTGCCGAGCTTGGCCACGGATAAGGAAGATTCTCCCACCGAAGCCTACCCTAGCGGATAACGAAGGGATTGGCGGTCTTGCCGGCCGTGTCTATCCACACCGTCTTGGTCTGCAGATAGGAATTGATGGCCTCCTGCCCACTTTCGCGACCGATACCGCTCCTCTTGTAGCCGCCGAAGGGCGCCATGTAGGAGACGGTGCGATATGAATTGATCCAGACCATCCCCGCTTCCATCGCGGCCGCGCCGCGCAGCGCCCGGCCCATGTCGCTGGTCCATATCCCGGCCGCCAGTCCGTAGGGGCTGTCATTGGCAATGGCGAAGGCCTCGTCCTCGTCGTCGAACGGAATGACCGACAGGATCGGCCCGAACACCTCTTCACGCGCGATCCGCATTGTGTTGTTCACGCCGGTGAAAATGGTGGGCTCGACGAACCAGCCCTCGGCCAGTTCACCGGAAGCCGGCTTGCCACCGCCCAGCACGCAAAGTGCACCCTCGCGGCGCGCGATGCCGAGATAGGACAGCACCTTTTCGCGCTGGGCTTGCGTGGTGATCGGCCCCACCTGCGTCTCGGCCAGCGCCGGATTGCCCAGTCGAGCGCTGGCCGCCAGCATTATGACGCCCTCCACGAACCGGTCATGGATCTTGCGATGCACCAGCAGGCGTGAGCCGGCAATGCAGGTCTGGCCGCTGGCCGCGAAAATGCCTGATATCGCGCCGTTGACCGCGCTCTCAATATTGGCATCGTCGAAGACGATGTTGGCCGATTTGCCGCCGAGCTCCAGCGTGACGGTCTTGAGCTGTTCGGCAGCCGCTCGATAGACCGCAATGCCGCCGGGCTCGCCGCCGGTAAAGGCGATCTTGGCGACGTCGGGGTGAGCAACGAGCGGCACGCCGACATCAAGCGGCATGCCGGTGACGGTGTTGACCACGCCAGGGGGAAAGCCCGCCTGCGCAAACAGTTTCACGAACTCCAGCGTCGAGGCGGAGGCATGTTCCGACGGCTTGATGACGACAGTGTTGCCGGCTGCCAGCAGCGGCGCGAGCTTCCAAGTCAGAAGCAGAAGCGGCGAGTTCCACGGCACGATTGCCGCAATGACACCCAGCGGCTCGTGGCGGGTGAAAGCAAACATCCCTGCCTTGTCGATCGGCAGCACCGACCCTTCGATCTTGTCGGCAAGACCGCCGAAATAGCGGAACCATTCCGGGATATAATGCAGCTGCGCCGTCATTTCGGTGATCAGCTTGCCGTTGTCACGCGTCTCGATGGCGGCAATGCGATCCGCATTCTCGGCGATCAGCTCAGACAGTCGCACAAGCAGCTTGCCGCGCGCGGTGGGCGTAATGCCGGCCCATTCCTTCGACCGGAAAGCCGCTTTGGCGGACGCCACGGCAGCGTCCACCTCGGCCTCTCCGCCGCGCGGGATCAGCGCCCACGGCCTGCCGGTAAACGGATCGTGGCTCTCGAATGTATCGGCTGTCGATTGGAGCCGACCGCCGACCGTGTTCTGGAAACTGACC
>NZ_RZQG01000780.1:0-2840 GCF_003998635.1 Mesorhizobium sp. M7D.F.Ca.US.004.03.1.1 | reverse complement strand
CGCGCCCTTATGCCGAAGGGCTGGCGCTCGCGCTCATGAACCCGGAAATTAAGCGCCGGCCCATGAGCAAGGCGGATGCTTCAAATCTGAAGAGGTCGATCGCCCGGAAACAGGGATGGGCTTTTCTGAAAGCGTGCCAGATGCTGCGTCTGCATGACTACCCGTACGTAGGGCACCAGATCATCACATCATTGAGCGACGTCTGTATACGCGATTTCCTTGATATAATGGGAGAGATCTTCCGCCGCAGTGTTCCGAGTTCCAGTGATCCACGAAAACTGGTGGAATTCATCAACTCGGATTTACAGATTCATCTCGAACAGCAGAGACAGGCTGTGAACGCCGCCTCTCAACGGAAGCTTGATGGACTTCAGGCGCTTTCACATCCGTACGAAGAAGAGAGCGTGCGCATGGTGCGGGCGTTGGGTTACCTGACCGCTCGCCTCCAGACAGAGTTTGCCGAAGAAAATGCTCTAGGAACGACAGAGAGAGGCATTTTCAGGGTTGATCTAAAGGAAATGCGCTCGCTGGTGAACCGACTGGAGCAACCCAGCGGAAAACTGGACGAGGTCCTGCGTCGGGCGGAAAGGGATGGGTTTATCCGGGAGGTCTCCGCCGCCGGCAACTTTGAGGTGGACCGCGCCGACCCCGCATCGAAGGAGATGATGATCAGATTGCATCGGCGATTTGCACCTTACTTCGGGTTCTCCTATCGCGGCCCGTACGAAATCAACACAATCCCTGCGGCGCGGATGGTCGACCTGCTTTTTACCAGGCATCGGCTCCCAGAAGACTGGGCCGACTCGGTGTTTAAGGAGCTCGTCGCGCGGCCCGCACTCAAGACCGAATTCCAGCACTCGCTTTTCGAGAGCGATCTCGAATGACCGCTTCAACTGTCGAGTATCGAGTCTTCGGCCATCTGGCCGTCACCGAGAAGGCGAGAGATGCAGGTACCTGCGAAACGATGGAGGCAGATATCGCGATCGTCGCGCTTGGATGGGAAACGCGTTTCGCCGCGTTCGAAAACCATCTTGACCTGAAGGTCGGCAAGATCGTGGTTCTGGACTTTGCTCTGAAGGAAGCGAACGTCCCAGCCGTCGAAGAAAACCGGCGAAAGCTCATCGCTATGGGTACCCGATGGGGCGTCGAAGTGACTGTGATCACCCTCGAGCCTTCCATCGAGTATCAGAAGAACATCAATCTCCTCGATCACCTGCTCACTCAGATGGCCGCTTCATGTGGCTCATACGAAGGAAGCCTGCGGAAGGTTTTCGTCGAGTGCTCGACGATGCCGCGAATCTACATCCAATGGCTGATTGCGGTGGCATTCAAGAAAATGTCGATTCAGTCTCTCGAATTCGGGTACGCCGAAGGTATCTACGGGAACGCGATCGGCAAAGAGGATTTTTCCAGCGGCTTGGACCGATACGTCACCGTCCCTCATCTTCAAGGCAGCGGAGGAATGGGCGAAGAGAAAGTCCTGCTCGTGGGGATCGGAGGAGATGCCGACGTATTCTACGGATTGATCGATATCGTCAGTCCGGAACGGATCTCGCTCCTCGTCCCAAGAAGCGACAAGAATGCGCATATCGATGCTTTGCTCGATCAACAGGTGGCCAAGGTACGTGAAACCCACCGGCTCGAAGATGGCGAAGTTCGCGACATCCAGGCTTTCGGGCTGATGGCCCACCTCGATGCTTTCGAGACGTATCTCGACGGGTTCGGCTCGCGTGCGGTGGTGAACGTTTTTGTCAGCGGCCCGAAGGTTCAGGCCATCGCTGCTGCCGTGCTCGCCTGCTCCGACAGCCGCGTCCATCTCAAGGCAAGAATTCCCACCTCCTATGCCCATCGTGAAGTCTCAGCGAATGGGCGGTATCATATCTATAGGCTGATTGACCTGACATCCCCTGCCTGCAGCCTTCCCGGGACGTTCTGACACTATCTTGCATTCGAGTAGCATCATGGTCCCAGTAGCCGTTCCGCCAAGCCTTCAGCGCATGTTCGTGTCGCCCGATCCGGTCGATGGGGGGCTAATTCCCACTTGGAAGCTGCTCTACATCAGATCAGGGGGGAATGCAGACTGGCAGAATTCCGTCTAATTAGCGACTAGCTAAAACATATACTCAGGCGAGACTGTTCAGCATAGAAATAGTGAGTCGGCCGTGAACTATCCGCAAGCCATTGATCTGGCCTGTTGATTGAGGCGGATAGCGGCTTTGGAATTGCAGGATTAGCGGTATTTGGACGCTGTTTTCCTGCAATTCGGTTTTGCGATTCCCTTGTGGCGCGGAGCGTGATTCACTCGGTTCGGCGGCGGCGAATCGAGGGGACAGCGAATGTCCAGGCCACGCGAGAAGCGCGAGACGGGAGAGCAGGACCTGTTCCGCTCCCGGCTCGACCAAATCATCAACATGAAGCACGAGCTGGTGCGGCTGGCGCAGGCGATCGACTGGCCGGTGCTGGAGGAGCGTTTCGGCGCCGTCTATTCGGACGGCCCCGGCATGCCGCCGCTGCCGACCCGGCTGATGGCGGGGCTGGCGATCCTCAAGCACACCTTCAACCTGTCGGATGAGGTGCTGTGCGAGCGCTGGGTGGAGAACCCTTATTTCCAGTATCTCACCGGCGAGACGTTCTTTTGCCATACGCTGCCGTTCGACCTCTCGTCGATGACGCGTTGGCGCAGCCGTATGGGCGAGGAGCGGATTATGGTGCTGTTGCAGGAGAGCCTCAGCCTCGCGGTCAAGACCGGGGCGATGAAACCGGCCGACACGCGCCAGGTGATCGTCGACACCACCGTGCAGCCGAAGAACGTCATGTTCCCGACCGACGCCAAGCTCATC
>NZ_RZQG01000077.1:0-12573 GCF_003998635.1 Mesorhizobium sp. M7D.F.Ca.US.004.03.1.1 | reverse complement strand
TCCATCAGAGCGGCATCAAGCCCAACGGACGAACTGACAGTTTTCAGTCCGCGCGTGACCCCTAGCGAAGACCGGAAGCGGCTTTCGGGGTCAGGCGCATAAATGGGAGATCGACAATGAAGTCATTCCTGAAGTCATGCACTGCACTGACGGTTGCGCTGACCTTTTCCGGTCAGGCCGTCGCCCAGGTCAAGGAACGTGGCAAGGGCGAAGGCCAGGTCAACATCGTTGCCTGGCCGGGCTATATCGAGCGCGGCGAAACCGACAAGGGCTATGACTGGGTGACCTCCTTCGAGAAGGAGACCGGCTGCAAGGTCAACGTCAAGACGGCCAATACGTCAGACGAGATGGTCTCGCTGATGAATGAGGGCGGCTTCGACCTCGTCACCGCCTCAGGCGATGCCTCGCTGCGCCTCGTTGCCGGCAAGCGCGTGCAGCCGATCAACACCGATCTCATCCCGAGTTGGAAGACGGTCGACGAGCGCCTCAAGGACGCGCCGTGGTTCACCGTCGGCGGCGCCCACTACGGCGTTCCCTACCAGTGGGGCCCCAACGTCCTGATGTACAACACCGACGTGTTCAAGGAGGCTCCCAAGAGCTGGAATATCGTCTTCGAGGAAATGAAGCTACCAGACGGCAAGTCCAACAAAGGCCGCGTCCAGGCCTATGACGGACCGATCCACATTGCGGATGCCGCCAACTATCTGATGTTCCACAAGCCGGAACTCGGCATCAAGGATCCCTATGAACTGAACGAGGACCAGTACAAGGCGGCGCTCGAATTGCTGCGCGTCCAGCGCACGCTGGTCGGCCGCTACTGGCACGACGCCGCCATCCAGGTCGACGATTTCCAGAACGAAGGCGTCGTCGCCTCCGGCTCGTGGCCGTATCAGGTCAACACGCTGGTCGCCGCCAAGAAGCCGATCGCGTCCACCATCCCGGAGGAGGGCGCCACCGGTTGGGCCGACACCACGATGATGGAAGCCGACTCCGCCAACCCCAACTGCGCCTATATGTGGATGGAACATTCGCTGTCACCGAAGGTGCAGGGAGATGTCTCGGCCTGGTTCGGTTCGCTGCCCGTCGTCCCCGCCGCCTGCAAGGGCAATGAGCTTTTGACCGACGAGGGCTGCAAGACCAACGGCTACGACAATTTCGACAAGATCAAATTCTGGAAGACGCCGGTGTCGAAATGCACCACCCAGAACGATCAGTGCGTGCCCTACTACCGCTGGGTGTCTGACTATATCGGCGTCATCGGCGGGCGGTGAGCGCCCTTACCTCCCCCTTGCGGGGAGGGTTGACGCAATAGCGTCGGGGTGGGGTCTGCTCGGCATTTTCGAGGCACCCACCCGCGGCTTCGCCGCAACCTCCCCACAAGGGGGGCGGACGTCACGCGATATCAACACATCAACCCGGCAACAGACTGACAGCCCATGACCTCCGCCGTCTCTTTCCAGAAAGCCTCGCGCCATTTCGGCAACGTGCGAGCCGTCGACGCGGTCGATCTCGACATCGCGCCGGGCGAATTCTTCGCCATGCTCGGGCCGTCCGGTTCCGGCAAGACCACCTGCCTGCGCCTCATCGCCGGCTTCGAGCAGCCGACATCGGGCTCGATCTCGATCTTTGGCGAACGCGCCGAGGGCGTTCCGCCCTATCGCCGCAACGTCAACACCGTGTTCCAGGACTATGCGCTGTTCCCGCATCTGAACGTGCTCGACAACGTCGCCTACGGGCTGATGGTCAAGGGCGTCGGCAAGGCTGAACGGCACAAGGCAGCGGAAGAGGCGCTGTCACTGGTGCGGTTGCCCGGCTATGGCGCCCGCCGCCCCGGCCAGCTTTCCGGCGGCCAGCGCCAGCGCGTGGCACTCGCCCGTGCGCTGGTGAACCAGCCAAAGGTGCTGTTGCTCGACGAGCCGCTCGGCGCGCTCGACCTCAAATTGCGTGAGAACATGCAGGAGGAGCTGAAGTCGCTGCAGAAGGCGCTTGGCATCACCTTCGTCTTCGTCACCCACGACCAGGGCGAAGCGCTGTCGATGGCCGACCGCGTCGCCGTCTTCAACGACGGCAAGATCATGCAGATCGGCACGCCGGAGGATATCTACCAGCGGCCGAGGACCCGCTTCGTTGCCGATTTCGTCGGCTCCTCTAATGTGCTGCCGCCGGATTTCGTCCAGCGCTATTCCGGCCAGCATCGCTGGGGGAGTCTCCGCCCTGAATCCATTCGCGTCGGGCGCGCGGCCAGCGGGGTCACAAGTGGCGAAGGCGTATCCGCCCGCCTCGTCTCGACCAATTATCTCGGTGCCACGACAAAGCTGGCGCTCGATGCCGACGGGCTGCGGCTGCACGCCATCGTGCCGGCCGGCACGGCCTTACCCGGGGAAGGCGAGGCGGTCGTGCTCACCTTCAACCGCGACCACCTGCATCTGATGGACGAGCCGACATGAGCCTCGACGCGGCCATGGTGCGTGCAACGGCGCCCGCCATCCTGCCGGGTAGCGGCGGTCTGCGTGGCGCATTGTCGGACCTTTTCTGGCGCAAGCCGAAGGTCCTGCTGCTGCTCATGCTGCTGCCGCCCGTGCTGTGGCTCGGCATCGTCTATATCGGTTCGCTGTTCGCGCTCTTGGCGCAGAGCTTTTTCTCCATCGACGAGTTTTCCGGCCTCATCAACCGCGAGTTCACGCTCAAGACCTATGGCGACCTGTTCCAGGCCGCCAATCTCGACATCATCCTGCGCACGGTGACGATGGCGGCTCTGGTCACGCTGGCCTCTGCGGTTGTCGCCTTCCCGATCGCCTATTACGCGGCGCGTTATGCACGTGGCCGCTGGAAGGCGCTGTTCTATCTCGGGATCATGCTGCCGCTGTGGTCGAGCTATCTGGTCAAGATCTACGCCTGGAAGCTGATCCTGGCCAAGGAGGGCATCCTCACCTGGCTGCTCGCCAAGCTGCATCTTTTGTGGGTGCTCGACGCATGGCTGTCGCTGCCGATCGTCGGCGGCAACTCGCTGTCGGTGTCGTTCACCGGCACCTTCATCGTCTTCGTCTATGTCTGGCTGCCGTTCATGATCCTGCCGGTGCAGGCGGCGCTCGAGCGCGTGCCGGGCAATCTGGTCGAAGCCTCGTCCGATTTGGGGGCTTCGCCGGGACAGACCTTCCGCAACGTGCTGTTCCCGCTGGCGCTGCCGGGCATCGTTGCCGGTTCGATCTTCACCTTCTCGCTGACGCTCGGCGACTACATCATCCCGCAGATCATCGGTACTTCGCGGCTGTTCATCGGCCAGGCTGTCTATTCGCAGCAAGGCACCGCCGGCAACATCCCGCTCGCCGCCGCGTTCACCGTGGTGCCGATCGTCATCATGGGCTTCTACCTCTGGGGTGCCAAGCGCATGGGAGCCTTCGATGCGCTCTGATGGTTCCCAGTCGGCCCCGCTCGGCCTGAAGATCGCCGCCGCCTGCGGCCTGCTGTTCCTGCATCTGCCGATCCTGCTGATCTTCGTCTATGCCTTCACCACCGAGGAAAAAAGCTTCGTCTGGCCGCCGCCCGGCCTGACGACGCAGTGGTTCGCCGTCACCTGGAACCGGCCGGATGTCTGGCAGGCGCTATCGCTGTCGGTCAGGGTCGCGGCCATCTCGACGGCGATTGCGCTCGTCCTCGGTACGCTTTGTTCGGCGGCGGTGTCGCGGACCAAATTCTTCGGCCGCGAAACCATCTCGCTGCTGGTCATCCTGCCGATCGCGCTGCCCGGCATCATCACCGGCATCGCGCTGCGCTCGGCCTTTGCGCTGGCCGATATCCCGTTCTCGTTCTGGACGATCGTGCTTGGCCACGCCACCTTCTGCGTGGTGGTCGTCTACAACAACGCCGTCGCCCGCTTCCGCCGCACCTCCGGCTCGATGATCGAGGCGTCGATGGATCTCGGCGCCGACGGTTTTCAGACCTTCCGCCATGTCGTGCTGCCCAACATCGCGACGGCGCTGCTTGCCGGCGGCATGCTGGCCTTCGCGCTGTCGTTCGACGAGGTCATCGTCACAACCTTCACGGCCGGCCAGCAGCAGACGCTGCCGATCTGGATGCTGGAAGAGCTGATCCGTCCGCGCCAGCGCCCGGTCACCAATGTCGTGGCCATGGTCGTGGTGCTGGTGACGCTGCTGCCGATCCTTGCCGCCTATTACCTCACCCGCGACGGCGACCAGATCGCCGGTTCGGGCAAATAGATCAAAGAGTTCACAAGGGAGAGATGTCCATGGACACCCAGATGCTGATCGGCTCGAAATTCGAGAAGGGCACCGAGACCGAGGAACCGATCCTCAATCCAAAGACCGGGGCGACCATCCTCAACCTGCCCGAGGCCAGCCAGGTACAGATCGAGGCGGCGGTCACTGCCGCCGAAAAAGCGTTCGTCACGTGGTCGCGCACCACGCCGGCACAGCGCTCCGGCTATTTGCTGAAGATCGCCGACCGCATCGAGGCCGCGGCACAAGAGTTCGCCACGCTCGAGGCGCTCAACTGCGGCAAGCCGATCAACGCCGTGCTCAATGACGAGATCCCGGCCATCGTCGACTGCTACCGCTTCTTCGCTGGCGCCGTCCGTTCGATGCCGGGCGTCGTCGCAGGCGAATACATTCCCGGCCACACCTCGATGGTGCGCCGCGACGCCATCGGCATCGTCGCCTCCATCGCGCCGTGGAACTACCCGCTGATGATGATGGCCTGGAAGCTGGCGCCGGCCATCGCCGGCGGCAACACTGTCGTCTTCAAACCGTCTGAGCAGACACCGCTGACGGCGCTGAAGCTTGCCAGGATCCTTGCCGAAATCCTGCCCGAGGGCGTGGTCAATGTCGTGCTCGGCCGCGGCGACAGCGTTGGCAACACGCTGATCAACCATCCCAAGGTCAACATGATCTCGATCACCGGCGATGTCGCCACCGGCAAGAAGGTGCTGCAGGCGGCCGCCAAGTCGGTCAAGCGCACGCATCTCGAGCTCGGCGGCAAGGCGCCGGTCATCGTCTTCGACGATGCCGATCTCAGCGCCGTGGTCAACGGCCTGCGCGCCTTCGGCTATTACAATGCCGGCCAGGACTGCACCGCCGCCTGCCGCATCTACGCCGGCAAGAAGATCTACGACAAGCTCGTCGCCGATCTGTCGTCGGCCGTCTCGACCATCAAGTACAACCGTCCCGACGACACCGAAAACGAGATCGGCCCGCTGATTTCGCGCCGCCAGCGCGACCGCGTCTCGAGCTTCGTCGAGCGGGCCTCGGAATTGAAGCACATCGAGATCACCACCGGCGGCAAGCCGGGCGAGGGCTCCGGCTTCTACTACCAGCCGACCGTCGTCGCCGGTGCGCTGCAGGAAGACGAGATCGTGCGCCGCGAAGTGTTCGGGCCGGTCGTCTCGGTCACCCGTTTTTCCGAGGTCGACGAGGCTGTGAACTGGGCCAACGACAGCGATTACGGCCTGGCGTCATCTGTGTGGACCAAGGACGTTTCGCGCGCCATGGCGACGGCCGCCCGCCTGCAATATGGCTGCACCTGGATCAACACGCATTTCATGCTGACCAACGAGATGCCGCATGGCGGGTTGAAGCAGTCCGGCTACGGCAAGGACATGTCGCTCTACGCGCTGGAAGACTACACCGCCGTCCGGCATGTGATGGTGGCGCACAGTTAGCGCCTTCCCTTCTCCCCGGTTTACGGGGAGAAGGTGGCCCGAAGGGTCGGATGAGGGGCAGCGCTTCCCTTGCAGAGCTGGCTCCGCCCCTCATCTGCCTGCCGGCATCTTCTCCCCGTGAACGGGGAGAAGGACGCTACTCCACGATGCGATAGATGTTCCACAGGCTGGTGCCCGACACGACATAGGGCTCCATCTCCTTGCCCCATTTGGCATGCGCGTCGATCTTGCCGATCTTGGCAAACATCGCCTCCAGTTGGGCCAGGCTCTCGACCCGGTGATGCGACTCGACTGTGGCTTCCCGGGCACCGATCGAACCGGTCATGATCTGGAATTCCAGCTCGGCGAGGCCGACCTGCGAGCCGATCTCGCGTTCCCATTTCTTCAACAGGTCGAGCACGGTCTGCTTGTGCCCGAACTTGGCGTCGATCTGCCATCTGGCGCTGAACATTGTCTTCTCCTCCAGGGTTGCTGCCGGAGCGTGATCCCGAGCCGAAGGTCCGCGTTAGCGAAACTGGAATCCGGCTTTCAGGATCATGCTCCAGCTCTAAAAACAGAGCCCCATCCCGATTCAATCGGGATGGACAGGCCCTGCGGTTGACCTACTCGTCCCAGGCCTGCACGACGGTCTGCCGTGCGATCCGCCCGTTCTTCAGCTCCAGCATCGCCGCGGCGAACACCTTGGTGCCGTCCGGATAGGCGCAGGCCTGGGTGAAGGCGAGGCTGTCGCCGTCGGCGATGGTGGTGTCGACCTTGTGGGTCATCGCGCGGCTGCAGATGTCGTCCCAGAATGTGCTGATCGCCGCGCGTCCGCGGATCTCGCGCGGCTTGCTCGGCGGGTTGTTGCGGTCGATCACTCGCACCAGCGCGTCGTCGGCATAGAAGCTTGACAGCATCTTGCCGTCACGGCCTTCGATAGCCTTCTTGATCGCCGCGCCATCCACTGTTTGGGTCTTGGTCAGCATTTCATCCTCCATTGGCCCGTCTTCCGACCGGGCGGTTGATGGTCGAAGTGCTGCCCGGCGCTCATCGCCGGGCAGTCGTTTTACTGCGACTTCGCCTTGACGGCCGCGAACACGTCGTCGGTCTGCTTCTTGAAGGTCTTCAGATCGACCTGGCTGCCGTTGAGCATCGTCGACCAGTGGCGCACGATCGCGGCCATCGCCACTGCCTCCTTGATCTCCTCGTCGCTGGCGCCATTGAGCTTGGCCGCCTCGGTGTGGAAATAGATGCAGTACTGGCATGGGATCTGCGCCGCGACGGCGAGGCCCAACAGTTCCTTGGTCTTGCCGTCAAGCGCGGTCTTTGGATTGAGCTGCACGCCCTTGATCTCGGCCCAGGCGCCGGCGACGGCAACATCCGGCAGCGTCCTGAACATGTCCGGCACCGAGCCGAGCGTCGCCTCGATATCCTTGTAGGCAGCCGCTGCCGATGCATCCTCGGCCTTTGCCGGGGCGATGGCGAACAGTGCTCCAACGCCTGCCGCTATCACCAGCGATTTGAGTGTCCGGTTTGACTTCAGCATTTCCTCCTCCGTTCGCAGCGCCTTCCCGGCGACATCTGCCTGGCCTGCATGGGAGAATTGATAGCGCTTGCCTGCCCTTGGCCGCTTCGCCCGAAAGCGCCATGGCTCCTATGGCCCGTCTGGGCCAGTGTGTCGGACAGAGAACGCCGCCGCAGCCGCTCGCGACGGCAAATCCAGCTTGAGCAGTATATTGGCGACGTGGCGCTTGACCGTGTGCTCGCTCAGCCTCAATTCGGCGGCAATTGCGGCATTGCTCTTGCCGTCGGCAATCAGGCTCACCACTTCGCTTTCGCGCGCCGTCAATACGGCCGGTTCGGTCGTTCGGGTCCGCGCGCGACAGTCGGGCTCCAGATGTTGTTCAGTCATCGCCTGGACCAGCGCCAGCGGCTCGTCCAGATCGTCCAGCGTGATCCGCCCGGCATCAGCGAAATGCAGGCCCGAGCCGGTCGCCAGATCCGCGATCAGCCGCGAAGCGAGGATGTCGCCGCGGCCGGCATGGGAGGCGAGCTGCATCGTCACCCGCGCTGTCAGTCCCACCGGCGGCCCGCGCAATTCGATCTCGCCGACATGCGCACCTTGCGCACTGGCCACGCCAATGCCTTGTGCCGCCTCGCGCAGCGCCACCGCACAGCGTATGGCACGCGCCGGGCCGTCGAAGCGCGACATCATCATCTCGCCTTGCGTGCCTGCCAGCCGGCCGCCATGGCGCCCGACCTGCTGGCGCCAGATTTCCTGGAAGCGCTGGCTGCGTTCGCTCCACATGCGGTCGCCCATCCGCGCCGTATCGTAGATGCGCGTCACCAGAAGTGCTGCCAGCACCCGGTCCACCTCGGTCACGGCGCGTTCCCCGGTCAGAAACTCTTCTATGATGTCGACTACTCGGTCGACGTCGCCGGTCCAGATAGGATGATCACGCCCGGGCACTTCGACCAGTTTGGCGTTAGGAATCTTCTTCGCCAGATAGCGGCTGGCGTCAGGATCGACCCGCACATCGTTGCGGCGATGGATCAGCAGCGTTGGCGCGCTGATTGCAGCCAGCACGCCACGCACGTCGATTTCCGCGTTCATGCGCGCCAGTGCCGCCGCAGCGGTCGGGCTCGCCGACAAGCGCTCGAAGCGCGCCCACCACTGGGTGAAATGTGCGTCGTCGACCCGGCCCGGCGCGAAGTTGGGCAAGGTAGCACCCGTGCCCCATGACGTTTCCGCCGTCTCGATGAAGGCGTCGAGGCGTTCGGGCGACATCACCCATTTGTGAAAATGCGCATAGCCGCCATAGAGCGCCAGCGCCCGCGTCCGCTCCGGATAGGTGGCGGCGAACAGCATCGCCATCGGAGCGCCTTCCGAAGCGCCGAGCAGTGCCGCACGGCCGCTGCCGGCGGCGTCCATCACTGCGCGCACATCGTCCATCCGGGTTTCGAGACTGGGCAGGTGGTGGGCGTCGACGCGGTCGGAAAGACCGGTACCGCGCTTGTCGAACAGGATCAGCCGCGAGAATGCCGAGAGCCGCTTCAGGAGCCTGGTATAGCCTTCGTCTTCCCAGTGCAGGTCGAGATTGGAAATGAAGCCCGGCACGAAGACAAGATCGAACGACCCCTGGCCGACCACCTGATAGGCGATCCGCACATCGCCGCTATGGGCGTATCGGGTCTCGATCGGCCTCACGAGGTTTTCCGCCCGGCCTGACGATTTCTGATCGTCGACCATAGCAGAACACCGCCGATTGCGGCAGCTCAAACTTTAGAGGTGGCGAATATAGGCTGACGGGACTCGACGACTACTTCTGCGAGGCGGCGACGTCGGCCGGGGAGGGCTTGAGCCCGAGTTTGAGGTCGGCCTCAGCCGGCGTGATCGGTCGCCTGATCCTGGCGGAGGCGGCCACCACCAACTCGTTGAAGTTCCCGGTGCCGTCGTCCAGCATCTCGAACAACTGCCGCCGCATCCTCGGCTCCCAGAACTTGTTGATATGTTCGGCGACGCCGGCAATGCCTTCCTCACGTGGCTTGGAATGAAAGAAATCGGCGATCTGGTTCGCCATGCGCACCAGCTTCTCGCTGGTGCTCATGATGTGTTCTTCGTCATGCGACATGCTTGGCAACTCCGCAAACCACCCGGTCGGGGTGGGTGAAAATATCAAAATCGTCGCCGCGCACCAGCGCCACCAGCGTCATGCCAGCCTCTTGCGCCGTTCGGATGGCAAGTGCGGTCGGCGCCGAGACGGCGATGATGAAGGCCGAGCCGATAGAAGCCGTCTTCTGCACCATCTCGACCGAAACCCTGGATGTCACCACGACAGCACCGGATGCGCCATCGATGCCGGCTTTTGCCAGCGCACCGGCCAGCTTATCGAGCGCATTGTGACGGCCGACATCTTCGCGCGCCATGACGATGCCCTTATCAGGCACATAGAAACCGGCGGCATGCACGGCTCCGGTCTCGGTGTGAAGCGGCTGCACCTTCGACAAGAGCTTGACCGAGCGGACGATGTCGCCGGCATCAAGCGTAAGCTTTGACGCACTAACCGCATCGACCGAGCGCATCGCTTCTTCGATCGATTCGATGCCGCACAGCCCGCAGCCGACAGGCCCGGCGAGCCTTCGCCGCCGTGCCTCGAAGCGCGTGTTGGCCCGGTCCTTCAGCCGGATCTGGATGTCGATGCCGGCGCCATGATCTTCGACCTCGATGGCTTCGATCTCCTCCGGCGTAGCAATGATGCCTTCGGTCAGCGAGAAGCCAAGCGCGAAATCCTCGAAATCGGCCGGGCTTGCCATCATCACCGCATGCGTGGTGCCGGCAAAGGAGAACGCCACCGGCGTCTCTTCCGGCACCATGCGGTCGGCAGCCGTCGTCCCGCCCGCGCGGCGCGCCAGCCGCGATACCTGCGTCGTGGCTTTGCGGCGCGCGCTCAAGACTACTCCGCCGCTTCCAGCTTCGCGATACGACGGCTGTTGCGTGCCTGCTCGTCATAGTCGCGCTGCCATTCCGACGGCCCGTTGGAGGCGCCGACCTGCACCGCGGTCACCTTGTATTCCGGACAGTTGGTCGCCCAGTCGGAGAAGTCGGTGGTGATCACGTTGGCCTGCGTGTCCGGATGGTGGAACGTCGTGTAGACCACGCCAGGCGACACCCGGTCGGTGATCAGCGCGCGCAGCGTCGTCTCGCCCGAGCGGCTGGTCAGCCGGACCCAGTCGCCGTCGCGCAAGCCCCGGTTCTCGGCATCGTGCGGATGGATCTCCAGCCGGTCCTCCGAGTGCCACATGCTGTTGTCGGTGCGCCTTGTCTGCGCGCCGACATTGTACTGGCTGAGGATGCGGCCGGTGGTGAGCAGCAGCGGGAAGCGCGGCCCCGTCCTTTCGTCGGTCGCCACATATTCGGTGCGGATGAACTTGCCCTTGCCGCGCACGAACCCATCGATGTGCATGATCGGGGTGCCGAGCGGCGCCTTCTCGTTGCAGGGCCATTGCACGGATCCGACACGGTCGAGCAACTCGAAGGAGACGCCAGCGAAGCTCGGCGTCGTCATCGCGATCTCGTCCATGATCTCGGAGGGATGCTGATAGTTCCAGTCCAGTCCGATGGCGCGGGCAAGCTCCTGCGTCGCCTCCCAATCGGCGTAGCGCGCCTTCGGCTCCAGAACCTTGCGCACCATGTTGATGCGGCGCTCTGCGTTGGTGAAGGTGCCGTCTTTCTCCAGGAAGGTCGAGCCCGGCAGGAAGACATGCGCGTAGTTTGCCGTCTCGTTGAGGAAGAGGTCGTGCACAACGACACATTCCATCGCGGCGAGGCCGGCGGCGACATGCTTGGTGTCGGGATCGGACTGAAGAATGTCCTCGCCCTGGATGTAGATGCCCTTGAAAGTGCCGTCGACGGCGGCGTCCAGCATGTTGGGGATGCGCAGGCCGGGTTCGTCGTCCAGCTTCACGCCCCACAAGGTCTCATAGATGTCGCGCACGGCTTCGCCGGAGATGTGGCGATAGCCCGGCAGTTCGTGCGGGAAGGAGCCCATGTCGCACGAACCCTGCACGTTGTTCTGGCCACGCAGCGGGTTCACGCCGACGCCGGGCCGGCCGATATTGCCGGTGGCCATGGCGAGATTGGCGATTGCCATCACCGTGGTCGAGCCCTGGCTGTGTTCCGTCACGCCTAGGCCGTAATAGATCGCGCCGTTGCCGCCGGTGGCGTAGAGGCGGGCCGCGCCGCGGATCAGCTCGGGATCGACGCCGGACAATTTGCCGACAGTTTCTGGGCTGTTCTCAGGCAAGGCGACGAACGATGCCCAATCCTGGAACTCCGTCCAGTCGCAGCGCTCACGGATGAAGGCTTCGTTGAAAAGACCTTCGGTGACGATCACATGCGCCAGCGCCGTCAGCACAGCCACATTGGTGCCGGGCTTCAGCGGCAGGTGATAATCCGCTTCAACATGTGCCGACTTGACCATCTCGGTGCGACGCGGATCGAGCACGATCAGCTTGGCGCCCTGGCGCAGCCGCTTCTTCAGCCGCGAGGCGAACACCGGGTGGGCCGAAGCGGGATTGGCACCGATGATGACGGCGACGTCGGTGAAGTCGACGGAATCGAAATCCTGCGTGCCGGCAGAGGTGCCATAGGTCTGGCCGAGCCCGTAGCCCGTCGGCGAGTGGCAGACGCGCGCACAGGTGTCGACATTGTTGTTGCGGAAGCCCTGCCGCACCATCTTCTGGACGAGGTAGGTTTCCTCATTGGTGCAGCGCGACGAGGTGATGCCGCCGATCGCGGTGCGTCCGTACTGGTACTGGATCCGGCGGAATTCCTTGGCCGTGTGGGCGATAGCCTCTTCCCAGGTCACCTCGCGCCAGGGATCGGTGACTTTTTCCCGGATCATCGGCGACAGGATGCGGTCCTTGTGGGTGGCGTAGCCATAGGCGAAACGGCCCTTGACGCAGGAATGGCCGTGGTTCGCCTTGCCCTCCTTGTAGGGCATCATGCGAATGACCTCGTCACCCTTCACTTCGGCCTTGAACGAGCAGCCGACACCGCAATAAGCGCAGGTGGTGACGGCCGAACGCTCCGGCAGGCCCTTGGCAAGCACCGTTTTCTCGCGCAGCGCATCGGTCGGACAGGCCTGTACGCAGGCGCCGCAGGACACGCATTCCGAATCGATGAACGCCTCGTGCATTCCCGCCGAAACCCGGGATTCGAAACCACGTCCCTCGATGGTCAGCGCGAAGGTGCCCTGGACCTCTTCGCAGGCTCTCACGCAGCGCGAGCAGACGATGCATTGCGATGCATCATAGGTGAAATAGGGGTTGGATTCGTCGCGGGCGATGTAATCGACCGCCAGCGAGCCATGGCCGGGCGCCACGCCACCTTCCGGCTTGACGTGGTTGCGGCCTTCAAT
>NZ_RZQG01000779.1:0-2845 GCF_003998635.1 Mesorhizobium sp. M7D.F.Ca.US.004.03.1.1 | reverse complement strand
ATTACAAGCCGATCAAGGGCTGGAAGATTGCTTTCTCGATGGACCTTGGTTCTTTCGAAGTGGATGCCGATGTGCGCAAGAACACGCTTGCGGCCTGCGATGTGTTCCGCTCGCTTGGCGCCACGGTCGAGGAAGTCGATTTGGGCTGGGGCGATGACGTGCTCAAGGCCGGCATGGCTTATCTCGAACATCTCTTCGGCGCCTCGCTGTCGCAATTGCTCAAGGAGCACGGCAAGGACATGACGACCTATGCCAGGCAGTTCGCCGAGGACGGGCAGAAGTCCAAAGCCGCGGATTTTGTCGGGACCCTCGACGTGGCGGCCAGGATGTACCAGACGCTGGGGCCGCTGCTGGAGACCTACGATGTCCTAATCTGCCCGACCAACGCGCTTCCCTCCGTGCCGGCGGAGTTCGATCAGACCACGGGTACGGTTGAGATCAACGGCAAGCAGGTGAACCCGTCGCTGGGCTGGGTGATGACGACGCCGTTCAACATGATGAGCCGCTGTCCTGTTCTGTCCGTGCCTTCGGGCCGGGCGGCGAGCGGCGTGCCGACAGGCATCCAGATCGTCGGCCGCACCTATTGCGACGCCGATGTTTTCCGGGCGGCCATGGCCTATGAGACGGCCAAGGGACAATGGTACACAAACACCGAAACGCGCCCGTCGCTCTGATCGGGCGATGCGGCCCTTGCCGCGATGGTGCTTGATCTCCGGCTTCGCTTGTGGTGAGCCGACGCCGGGCACCTCGAATAGACGGATCCGTGGCGGCACCGGCGATCGCCGCCACAAGGTCCGAAAGGAACTGGACGAAGATGGCGCAACAAAAGGCTGCAGCGGCAAAACGCAAAGGCGCAATGGCCAAGGACGGGGTTTCGGCAAATGATGCCGCGCCGCCCAAGGACCGTCGGCGCGAGCGCGGCGAAGCCAGCGTGCAGCGGATCATAGACGCCACCATCGAACTCATCGCGGAGGAGGGGCTGGCAAGCGTCACCATGCAGCGCATCGCCGAGCATGTCGGCTCGTCCAATGCCCTGGTCGTCTTCCATTTTCGCAGCAAGGAGAACCTGTTCCGGGCCGTCCTGCAGTATCTCAGTGATCGATACGATGAATTGTGGGTTACGCTGGTGCGGGCGCCCGGCTTGTCGCCGGTCGAGCGCCTGCTCGGGGCGGTCAACTGCGCGCAAAACTTCGCCCGGCAGCATCCGAACTGGGTTTCGGTCTTTGTCGTGTTCTCCAGCGACCGTAAGAGCATGCAGATCTACAATGAAATCGGCCTGCCGAGCGACCTTGCCTACACCGCCGAGGCGCGCGAGCTGCTGATCGAGATTTCACGCAGCGGCGGTTATACTGGCGTCGACATAGACACCCTGTCGGAGAGCCTGAATTATCTGGTTCATGGCGCCTGGTATTGGGATCACCTGAACCCTCGCGGCCGTGACACCAACGTGCTGCGCAAGACCATGCTGCTCTTGCTGCATCAGGCGTTCCCGCGGCATTTCGAACTGATGCGCTAGATCCTTAGACGCCCTGCCGCAGATGGCAGCCGGCTTGCCGCTTCTGTTCCAGATACTCGTCAACAAGCTGGCGGTAGCGCACCTTGCCGAAACTCGGGAAATGTCCGCCATGCACGACCGAGACATCGAGATCGCGCAGGCGCATCAGCGTCGCCATGTAGTCTGATATGTCCGAATGGTAGACATCGTCGATCAGCGGGCCGTCATAGATGATGTCGCCGGACAACAGGATGCCCGTCCTGTTTTCGTAGAGCGCGATGCCGCCGGGTGAATGGCCAGGCGTGTGGATCACCTCGAAGGCACGGTCGCCGAGATCGACGACATCGCCCTGTGCGAGCAGGCGACCGGCAGGTGCGGGCAGAATATTGTAGCGAGCCGTATCCCAGCCTTGTGGCATACCGTCGAACATCTCGTCGGTCGCATAGGTGCCGGCGGCGGTCCATTCATTGCGCGGATCGGCGAGGATGTCGGCCTCGGCCGCGTGCACGCAGCGGTCGGGAAATTCGTGGTGGCAGCCGATATGGTCGAAATGCGTATGGCTGGCAACGCAGGTCAGCTTGCGCTCGCTCACCAGCGGCACGTGACGCCGGAGGCTGAAATGGCCAAGCCCGGTGTCGAACAGAAGGTCGCGGTCGCGGCCACGCACATGCCACATGTTGCAGCGGAAGAACGGTTTTATCCACGGCTCGTGGATCAAGGTCACGCCATCGCTCATGCGGATGGTCTCGTACCAGTCTGGTGCCTCGATGAGCGGAAGCGTTGCCATGTTCAATCCGTCAGCAGGATGATCCGGTCGGTATCGCAGGAAATCGCGACCGTGTCGCCCGGCTGGACGGTCGCTGTCGCGGGCAGCTTGGCGATGAATTGCACCGAAGGATCTTCGATGGAAGCCGCGAGCACGCGCTTGAAGCTGCCCTGGAAGACGACGTCGCTCACCCCGGCCGTGCCGAGCCTGACACCGCCTGCAGCTGTGCCGAGGACAAGATGCTCCGGCCGTATGGCCAGCGCAACGGCGGAGCCTACTGGTAACGCGCCGGGCAGTGAAACCGCCCCAACCGGCGTCGCGACAGTACTTGTCCGGTCCGTGGCCTCCGTGACCGTGCCGGCGAGGATCGTGCTCTCGCCCATGAAGGTGGCGGAAAAGCGCGTCGCCGGTCGCGCGTAGACGCGCTCGGGCGGTCCTTCGTCCTCGATGCGGCCGTCATTCATCACCACGCAATGGTCGGCCAGCGCCATCGCTTCTTCCTGGTCGTGGGTGACATGGATGAAGGCGGTGCCGACGCGCTTCTGGATTGCTTTCAACTCATCCTGCATCTGCCGGCGCAGCTT
>NZ_RZQG01000778.1:0-2846 GCF_003998635.1 Mesorhizobium sp. M7D.F.Ca.US.004.03.1.1 | reverse complement strand
AGATGGAAGTGGCCGATGGCGATGCGGTCGCGGATGTTGGCCCACGACGTTTCGCGGTGTAGCGTCAGATCGATGCCTTCGCGTGCGGCAAAGCCCAACTCGCTTGCGGCGACCAGCACGGCGCTGTCGAAGAGCGGCATGAAGCCGGCGGTGATCTGGTGCTCGGCGCCCATGCTCATTCGTCCTCCGCCGGTCCCAGCAGCCCGGCTGTTGTCACCAGGCTCTGGGCGATGTCGCTGATCTTGCGGTTCTGGTTCATCGCCGTCTTGCGCAACAGCGTGTAGGCGGCCTCTTCGGAGAGGCCACGCGACTTCATCAGGATGCCCTTGGCGCGATCGATCACCTTGCGGCTCTCGAGCTCATTGCGCGCCTCTTCCAGTTCGCGCGCCATGCGCGAGAAGGCGTTGAAGCGGCTCACCGCCATGTCGAGGATCGGCTTGACGCGCTCCTGCCGCAGGCCGTCGACGACATAGGCCGAAACGCCGGCATCGACCGCCGCCTCGATCGAGGCCTGGTCGGAGCGGTCGACGAACATGGCGATCGGCCGCTTCACCGCGCGCGACAGCTGGAACATGTTTTCCAGCATGTCGCGGTTCGGATTTTCGAGATCGATGACGATGACGTCCGGCTCTATCTCGGCGATCCGCCGCGCAATACCGGTCACGTCATGGATGACGGTGACCCGCTCATGGCCGGCCTCGCGCAACCCCGCCTCGATGATCGCGGCGCGGATGCGGTTTTCGTCGATCACCAGGACGGCGAGTGCGGTTCGGACCATGCATGCATTGTGACCAAGCGAAGGAATTGTGCAATGCGGTATGGTTGAACAATCCCGACATTCGCAGACCAGCCTCTATTCCGCCGCCAGCGCCGTGACCTCGCGGCGGAAGGGCAGTGCGTCGCCGATATCGGCTTCATCCAGCTCGCGAGCGAAGCGGTGGCCGGCGTAGGTTGCCCAGGCGATCGGGCCCGACGCTTCGGCGTCGCCGATGACCGAACATGGCAAAACGTGCGCTGTCACCGTAATTCTTGCCTAAGACGAGTGGGATATTCAGCCGGCCACAATGTGACCAGTTGGATGTCATCGCCTGATGAATACGCCCGTGTAGGTCTGGCCGGCAAGCGCAACGGTTCCGGCCAGGGTTCCGTCGGGCAGCATCATAAAACTGACGTCCGCACCATTCGGGAGGCGCCCAAGCTTCAACGTAGTCCCTACAATTTTTCCTGCTCCGGCGGCCTCTCCCGGATTGTTATCGCCCAGCATTCCCCACGCAAAGGTGACCGTCACTTTGCCGTTCGGAGAAATCGTCTGCACAGCGACTTTGGCTTCATCCGTCCCCTCCAATCGTCCAACCCACATGCCCGAAAATGCGGCGTACCTTGTTGGAACGCCCTTCGCAGGGGGAGTGATTGTCATGGATTGATCCATGATTGCGGAGCCAGGAGGGGCAGGTTGAGGAGAAACAGCAACAGGATCTGACGCAGGTTCGAGAGCGGCTGATTGCGGCGCTTCAGGAGCCGATTGGCACGCGGCCAGGGCAAGTGCCGCGAAGCCCAGCATCGTGTTCCGCATCAAATCCTCCACCTCGTTCGCAAGTTGTCGGTGGGCAGCAGAGCCGCCGAATTGCACATCATTCTACACCACCGCCCTATGCATTGCGTATAGCACTTTGCATCCGTGTACCGAGCTTGTCGGCAACTCAAGAGCCGGTCTCAAATCACGGCTTCTTCCAGGAACGGCTCATTGCGCTCTATGCGCTCGTAACAGAACGGCGACAGATCGAGCGTCTGGAAAGACCCGTGGACGATGAGTTCTGAAACGGCCCGACCGACGGCTGGCGACTGTTGCAGCCCGTGCCCCGAGAAGCCGTTGGCAAACATGAAATTCGTCACCTGCGGGTGGAAGCCGACAATGCCGTTGTGGTCGAGCATGTTGTACTCGTAGTGGCCGGTCCAGCTCGTCTGGACCTTGAGCGCATCGAAGGACGGAATGCGGTGCCAGAGCGCCGGCCAGATGTAGTCGTCGAACTCTTCATGGTGCATTTCAAAGTCATCGTAGCCGGCCGGCCCGTCGCCTTGCGGCGTGTTGCCGGTGAGGAAAAGTTCGCCTTCTGGACGCACGAATGTTCCGGAAAGGTCGATGACATTGGGCATCCGGCCGGGGATCGGGTTGGCGCTGGCGAAGACGAAGCTGTAGCGCTTGTAGGGCGCGACCGGGATCGACAGGCCGGCCATGGCGGCGACCTGTTGCGCGCGTGGGCCGGCGGCGTTGACCAATGTTCCGCAACGAACCGTCTGTCCGGTCGCGAGGCGCACCGAGACGACCCGCCCATCGGCGATATCCAGCCCCGTCACGGCATTGTCGATATACTCGACGCCGCTGGCGCGGGCGGCGCGGCGGAAGCCATTCAACAGCCCCATCGAATCGAACCAGCCCTCTTCCCGGGAGCCCCAGGAACCACCGCCGAGATCCTCCACATTGAGCCAGGGAAAGCGCTCCTTCAGCGGGCCCGGCTCGAGGAAGACCGTGTGGGCTCCGAGACTGCGCTGCAGGTCGACACGCTCGCGCGCCGCTTCGACGCCGTCAGGTGAACAGCAGTAAAGATATCCATGCTCCTTGAAGCCGAGGTCGGGTGCCGGTTCGTCCTTGTAGAAGGGCGCCATCCGCTCCTCGAAACCGCGGATGATCTCGATGCCGAACTGGCTGATCTTCACATTGATCGGATTGGAATATTGCTGCCGGATCGCGCTGGTGGAGAGCGCTGTCGACGAGAACTCGTAGCTCGAGTCGCGTTCGACCACGAGGATCGAGGCGCCGCTGCCCAGCGCCTGGCTCAGCCAGTAGG
>NZ_RZQG01000777.1:0-2851 GCF_003998635.1 Mesorhizobium sp. M7D.F.Ca.US.004.03.1.1 | reverse complement strand
GAACCTCTTGCGCGGGATGGCCAACCAAGAGGGTGAGCTGATGCTTGAGGCTGCGGCGCTTGTGACTGCCTTTGACATAGACATGCGGGCCGGTGTCCGCATCGACCGGCTTGAGATAGAAAAAGAATTTCAGCATGCGCCAGTCGTCGAGGTCGAAATGATACTTGCCGAGCGAGGCGAGATTCTTGTCGGCATCCGAAGCGGCGCCCGTCGGGAAACTCCACCACACCCGCGTCGTGATCAGTTTGGCCTGGCCGCCGAGATAGTGCGCGGCAATGTCCAGAAGCAGCGGATCGCGCTGGATGGCGAGTGCCGCCTGGCAGTCGAGTATGCGCTCGAAAAAATGCCCACTGAGCAGCGAGCGGCCGAAGCGCTTTTCAGCCTCGGCATGTTCGCCCGGCATGAATTCGAGACGGCGGTCGAAATTGCCGAAGCAAGGCGTGCGCCCGGCGAAGTCTGCGATCTCCTCATGGATATCAGGCGGTAGGACCAGGCCCGAAAACAGCCCGTCGGAGCGCAGCGCTTCGACCACGGCTTCCCGTTCGACGCCGGCAAACATCGTGTCCACCGCATTGACGACCGGCTGAGCGCGTTTTGCGCCCAGCCAATGCATGCGGCGTCCAGGCATGGTGCGCGCCAGCATGAACATCGGCAGCCAGGCTGGGTTTTCGCGAAGATCCTTGAGATAGGTCGGAATGCGCACCGCGATGCGCCGCAGCAGGCTGCCGTTGCGCGCAATGGCCTCGAGACTGGCCGCACCGGAATTGTCGGGGGATGAAAGATGCATCGGGTCCTCGGCTATGAGAGCGCCACCGATGCCGCATCGGTGCTCGCCACTCGGCGTGACCCAAACCCATTCACCCGCCGAAATTAGAACTAACCCCGCGTCAGATTTTGTGCAATGCACAATGGAGAGAGCAGCTGCAAAAAATCATGTCGGGGAGCGATGCTTCTGCTTTACCGGCGCTACCCAGATTTCGGCGTCGAGCCGCTTTGTCGCGAGGCCGCGGGCGATGGCCTCAGCGCTGCCGGCACTCTTGGCCGAGGCGGCGGCCTGACGCTTGCTGATCAGCAATCCGTCGGCCAAGGCACGGTTTCCCGAAAAGACACGCGCCAGGAACGGCATACGGCTGCCGCGCGCCCGCGAAAACCGTGCCGCCATGGTTTGCCTGGCCGTATGGTCAACGACCGCATCGATCCAGCCCTCAACCAGCCGCGCGCCCGGCTCCAGCAGCAGCAGCCAGTCCCCCTTGGCTTGGCGGATGCCGGCGGCAACGCCGCCAGTCACGTACTGACAGCCGGCATGCTCGGCCACGCGATGCGTCTGGTCGGTGGAGCCCGTGTCACAGACGATGACTTCACGCACCACGCCCTCGACCGCGCCGCCAATCAGCGAGGCGAGCGTGCGGGTCAGGCCTTCCTCGTCATTGCGGGTTTCGATGAGAACACTGAGCATCATTAGCCGAATAGCGGAAAGCGCGGCACAGCGCCAGTTACTGCAGCGCACCATAAAAAGTTCTTGCTTTGTTCTCATCAACAAAATAGGAATAATTTCATGAACAGAGCGATTCGACACAACATGGACAGTCCCTGGGAGCGGGCGAAGATGGAACAGATCGTGCGCGCCGACATTGCAGCTTTCGGAGCTGGAAGAGCCGAGATGGCCAATGCGATGATCGAGCAGAGTGGCGTGCGTGTCCGTCCGGACCGCAACCGCGGCAGGTCGGCGGGCATCAATCCGTCCGGCCGCTTCGAGCCGGTCAGCCGGCATGTCTTCGACGATGGGTGGAATTCGCTGGAAGAACTGCCGCCCTTCAAGACCGAAGTGCAGGTCGAGAAGCCGCGCACCATCATCACCCGCAACGAATCGCCCGACATCTCCTTCGACCGTTCGATCAACCCCTATCGCGGCTGCGAGCACGGCTGCGTCTATTGCTTTGCCCGGCCGACGCACGCGTTCATGGGCCTGTCGCCGGGTCTCGATTTCGAATCCAAGCTGTTCGCCAAGCCGGACGCGGCGCGCTTGCTCGACAAGGAGTTGTCGAAGGACGGCTACCAGCCGCGCACCATCGCCATCGGCACCAACACCGACCCCTACCAGCCGATCGAGAAGCAATACCGGATCATGCGCGAGATCCTCGAAGTGCTGGAAGCGCGCGGCCATCCGGTAGGCATCGTGACAAAATCCGCTCTGGTGACGCGTGACATCGATATCCTGTCACGCATGGCCGAACGGGGGCTCGCCAAGGTGGCGCTGTCGGTGACGACGCTTGACCGGATGCTGGCACGCACCATGGAGCCACGCGCGTCGACGCCGACCAAGCGGCTGGAGGCGATCCGCCAGCTTTCGGATGCCGGCATTCCGGCTTCGGTCATGGTCGCGCCGATCATCCCGGGCCTGACCGACCAGGAGATGGAACGGATCCTCGATTCGGCACGCGCGGCCGGCGCCCGCGAGGCGGGTTATGTCGTGCTGCGCCTGCCGCTGGAGGTCAGCCCGATCTTCAAGGACTGGCTGCTGCGCCACTATCCGGACCGCTACCGCCACGTGATGTCGCTGATCCGCTCGATGCGCGACGGCAAGGACTACGATTCGGAATGGGGCGAGCGCATGAAGGGCGCCGGTCCCTATGCCTGGCAGATCGGCCGGCGCTTCGAGATCACCGCCAAGCGGCTCGGCCTCAACGCCGAACGGCGCACGCTGCGGACCGACCAGTTCGTTGCCGCTGCCAAGGATCAATTGCAGCTGACGCTGCTTTGAGAATGCACTTCACCGCGGCGGTCTGATCTGTCGCAGAGCGCAAGAATCCCGTCCGGCCTGCCCCGGCCTGCAGACGGTGCCCTCCCGGTC
>NZ_RZQG01000776.1:0-2851 GCF_003998635.1 Mesorhizobium sp. M7D.F.Ca.US.004.03.1.1 | reverse complement strand
GTCCGGGAATACCGGCCCTTGCCCCAGCCTGCAGTCCCCTCCGCATCCATGCCGCCTAATTCCTGCGATAGGGAAGGGTGAAACCCAAGTGCATCGACGTCTGTCGCGAAGCCGTGCTTTGCCGTGCTTGACAGGCATAATTAATTTATTAACATTAGAAAATAATAGGGAGGAAGGAATGGGCGCGCATCACGGAGCGATCCTGCGAATCCTGCGCGACGACGGTCCGCAGTCGCGCGCCGAACTGGCGCGGCGCACCTCGCTGTCGCCCACCGCCCTTACCCATCTGATGGCCCATCTCCTGAGGGGGGGCACCGTGGTCGAGCTCAACCAGGCTGTCGCGGGCGATGCGCCCGTCGGCCGGCCCGCGATCGGGGTTGCACTGGTGCCCGACGCCCTGTCCGTGGTTGGCGTGCACATCGGCGCTGGAACCATCCACGCCACCATCACCGATCTCAGGGCCGCCTCGAAGGCCATGGCCTCGCAGCATTTCGACACCGCCACCAGCGAACCCGCCGCGGTGATCGGCATGGTGGTGCGGATCGTCGAGCAATTGATCAAGAAGACCGGCGTTGCCCGTTCGCGTCTCATCGGCCTCGGGCTCGGCGTGCCGGGACCGGTGGACACCAAGCGGCGGCGCAACCTGCAGTCGGTCAACTATGACTGGAAGGACGTGCCGTTCGCCGACGAGCTCGAAACGGCGCTGCGCATGCCGGTGGTGGTCGAGCACAATGTCAGCGCGATGGCGCTGGCGGAATCGCGCTACGGCATCGGGCGCGACACGACCGCACTGCTCTACATCTATTTGCGCACCGGCCTCGGCGCCGGCCTGGTGATCAACGGCATGCCGTTCCGCCCCGGCGGCTACGGGGCCGTCGAGCTCGGCCATGTCCAGGTGGTCGAAGATGGCGAGCGTTGCGCTTGCGGCAATGTGGGCTGCCTGGAGACGTTCCTGTCCGAACGCGCGCTGGCCCGCGCCGCCCATATCGACACGCCTCATCCCAGGCACCTGCTGGCCGCGGTGGAGAAATACCCCGAGGTGTGGGACGCCGCGCTCCGGCATCTGACGACGGCGATCGCGACGGCGACCAACCTGCTCAATCCCGACCTGATCGTCTTTGGCGGTCATCTGGCCGAAGCGCCGGAAAGCTTCATCGATCACATAAGGCGGGGTGTTCCGCCGCGCGTCCTGCCGCCGATGCGCGACGTGCTGCGGGTCGAGCGGTCGAGCCTCGGTCCCGGTGCCGGCGCCATCGGTGCTGCCGCGGCGGCGCTCGACCATTTTTTCTACTCGGGAGTGTCGCGATGAGCGGCTCGAAGACGACAGGCTCCAGCGGCGGGCCGCCGGAAGGTTCGGGCGTCGATTACTCCGGCCTTGCGCTCAATCTTTGCGGGCTCGTCGCCGGCATTGCCATCTGGTGGGTGCTGACGGCAGGCGGCGCGGTGGGGCTGCCGCCGCCGCCGCAGGTCGCGTCAAGGTTTGCCGATCTCATCGCCAACGGGCAGCTCGCCACCGACATCATGTCCAGCCTGGCGCGGGTGCTGACCGGCTTTCTCCTCGGCGTCATCCTGGCGATCCCGGTCGGCTTCGTCATGGGTTGGTACAAGGTCGCGCGTTCGCTCATCGAGCCGTATCTGCAGTTCTTCCGCATGATCCCGCCGCTTGCCATCATTCCGCTGGCGATCGTGACGATGGGCATCGACGAGACGCCGAAAATCTTCGTCATCTTCCTGGCGTCCTTCCTGGCCAGCGTCGTCGCCACCTATCAGGGCGTCATCAGCGTCGACAAGACGATGATCAACGCAGCGCGCGTGCTCGGCGCGGGGGATCTGACCATCTTCCTGCGCGTCATCATTCCCGCGTCGACGCCGTTCATCCTGGTTGGTGTGCGCATCGGCCTCGGCTCGGCCTGGGCGACGCTGGTCGCCGCAGAACTGATCGCCGCGCAGACCGGCCTCGGCTTCCGCATGCAGCAGGCGCAGCTCTACTACGACCTACCGACCATCTTCGTCAGCCTGATCACCATCGGCATTCTCGGCCTTGCCATGGATCGCATCCTCTTGGTGATCGAGCGCCGGCTCACCGTCTGGCAGGAGCGCGTGTGATGCCGCCCAAGATCGTCCCAAAGATCGTCTTCGACAATGTGACGCGCCGGTTCGACCTCAAGGACAATGCTTTCATCGCGCTCGACCGGCTGTCGCTCGACATCGCCGACGGCGAGTTCGTCACCGTGGTCGGCCCGTCCGGCTGCGGCAAGTCGACGGCGCTCAACATCGCGGCCGGCCTGCTGAAGCCGAGCGAGGGCACCGTGCTGGTCGACGGCAAGGCGGTCGAGGGGCCGGGCCCGGAGCGCGGCATGATCTTTCAGCAATATGCGCTGTTTCCCTGGCTCACCGTGCGCCAGAACGTCGAGTTCGGGCTGCGCATCAAGGGCGAGGGGGCGGCGCGCCGCAGGCAGATCGCCGAGCGCTTCATCGACCTTGTCGGCCTCGGCGACTTCGCCGATGCGTTGCCGAAGACGCTGTCTGGCGGCATGAAGCAGCGCTGCGCGATTGCCCGGGCCTACGCGGTGGATCCGTCCATCCTGCTGATGGACGAGCCCTTCGGCGCGCTCGACGCGCTGACCCGCGTGCAGCTCCAGGACCAGTTGCTCGACACCTGGAGCCGGGAGCGGCGCACCGTGATGTTCATCACCCACGATGTCGACGAGGCGGTCTATCTCGCCAACCGCGTCATCGTCATGGCGGCGCGGCCCGGCCGGCTGAAGGAGATCATCGAGGTCGGCCTGCCTTACCCAAGGACCGAGGAAATCCGGCTTTCAGCCGCGTTCATGAGCATCCGCAACCGCGT
>NZ_RZQG01000775.1:0-2854 GCF_003998635.1 Mesorhizobium sp. M7D.F.Ca.US.004.03.1.1 | reverse complement strand
CTATCGCCGCCAATGGCGATGCCAGCGTCGGCGAGATGATCGCCAAGGCGATGGACAAGGTCGGCAATGACGGCGTCATCACCGTCGAGGAAGCCAAGACCGCCGAGACCGAGCTCGACGTCGTCGAAGGCATGCAGTTCGACCGCGGCTATCTCAGCCCCTATTTCGTCACCAATGCCGACAAGATGCGCGTCGAGCTAGAAGAGCCCTACATCCTCATCCACGAGAAGAAGCTCGGCAATCTGCAGGCGATGCTGCCGATCCTCGAGGCGGTGGTGCAGAGCGGCAGGCCGCTGCTGATCATCTCCGAGGACGTCGAGGGCGAGGCTCTGGCGACGCTGGTCGTCAACAAGCTGCGCGGCGGCCTCAAGGTCGCGGCCGTCAAGGCGCCGGGCTTCGGTGACCGCCGCAAGGCGATGCTGGAAGACATCGCCGTGCTGACATCAGGCCAGATGATCTCCGAGGACCTCGGCATCAAGCTCGAAAACGTCACCATCGAGATGCTCGGCCGCGCCAAGCGCGTGCTGATCGAGAAGGACACCACCACGATCATCGACGGCGCCGGCACCAAGGCGACGATCCAGGCGCGCGTCGCCCAGATCAAGGGTCAGATCGAGGAGACGACCTCCGACTACGACAAGGAAAAGCTGCAGGAGCGGCTGGCCAAGCTCTCCGGCGGCGTTGCCGTCATCCGCGTCGGCGGCGTAACAGAGTCGGAAGTCAAGGAAAAGAAGGACCGCATCGACGACGCGCTGAACGCAACGCGCGCGGCGGTTGAAGAAGGCATCGTGCCCGGCGGCGGCGTGGCTCTGCTGCGTGCCCGCTCGGTGCTTGGCGGCCTGACCGGCGCCAATGCCGATGTCACAGCCGGCATCACGATCGTGCTTAGGGCGCTCGAAGCGCCGATCCGCCAGATCGCCGAGAATTCCGGCGTCGAAGGCTCGATCGTCGTCGGCAAGCTCACCGACAGCAAGGACCACAATCAGGGCTTCGACGCCCAGAACGAGACCTATGTCGACATGATCAAGGCGGGCATCGTCGATCCGGCGAAAGTGGTGCGCACCGCACTGCAGGATGCCGGCTCGATCGCAGCCCTGCTGATCACCGCCGAAGCGATGATCACCGACATTCCGGCCAAGGATGCAGCACCGGCAGGTGGTGGCGGCGGCGGCATGGGCGGCTACTGATCCTGATTCAGGTGAGGCCGGCCTGCAAACGCCGGTTTCGGCTCGGCCTGACCTGAATCTTCCACGCCGGTTCCAAGAGCCGGGACTACCGCCGGGGGATTTTCTCCCGGCGTTCAGGCCTCTAGCCCAGGAGACCGATCCATGATCACGTTCGTGCGGAAGCCAGAGACGGTCGTCACGACCGAAAAAACCGAGGAA
Organism: Mesorhizobium sp. M7D.F.Ca.US.004.03.1.1; assembly: GCF_003998635.1. Lineage (NCBI taxonomy): Bacteria > Pseudomonadati > Pseudomonadota > Alphaproteobacteria > Hyphomicrobiales > Phyllobacteriaceae > Mesorhizobium > Mesorhizobium sp. M7D.F.Ca.US.004.03.1.1. The sequence continues at coordinate 1,469 of NZ_RZQG01000775.1, read as the reverse complement.
AGCCGCTTCGACCGCATCCGCAGGATTGCCGCCGACAAGCACAAGAAATCCGACTCCGACACGGCAACGCCAGCAAAGAGCGAGCCCAAACGCCCGATGTAAGGCTCTGCGGCTCGTACGCCACTACTTTCCGCTCAACCTCAGCACCACGTCGCGTGTCAGCGGCGCGAGTTCGATGCCGTCGGTCGCTTGCGGGTCCAGCCAGATCATCTCCTCGATTTCGGCGGCCGGCATCGGCTGGCTCTCGATCGGCTGTGCGGCAAAAGTGAGCGCGAACAATTCCGCTTCGACCGTGTAATCCGGCTCATTGGCCGCCTTAGCCGAAAACAGGCCGAGCCGGGCGGCGATGCGGGGGTCGATCACCAATCCGAGTTCCTCGCGCAATTCGCGCACCAGGGCATCGACCGGTTCCTCGTCCGGCTCGATCTTGCCGCCGGGTTGCATGAAGGCGTTGGTATCGCGCTTGCGCACCAGCAGCAATTTGCCCGACGCATCCGTGATCACAGCTGCGGCAATCCTGATCTTGCGGCTTTCGGAGGGGATGGAATTCACGCTAGTATCATCCGTGGTCGTTTGGTGCGGAGCTTGCCAGATTTTGGCAGGCGACCGAGACGAAACCGCGATTCTCGATAGGGAGACAAGTTCATGTTTGCGGCCAAGGCCATCGACACGTCGGACAAGGCCGCGTTCTACCGTGACCTCGCCACCCAGCTTAAGGCGCTGCTCGAGGGCGAGCGCGATTCGATCGCCAACGCCGCCAACACCGCGGCGCTGATCTTCCAGATGGTGCCGGACCTCAACTGGGCGGGGTTCTATTTCCTGCAGTCGGACGAGGAAATGGTGCTCGGACCGTTCCAGGGCAAGCCGGCCTGTGTGCGCATCGCCGTCGGCAAGGGCGTGTGCGGAACCGCGGTCGAACTCGGCACCTCGATGCTGATCAAGGACGTGCATGATTTTCCCGGCCACATCGCCTGCGACGCCGATTCGCGCTCGGAACTGGTCGTGCTGCTCGAGGACGATGACGGCGTCTTCGGCGTGCTCGATCTCGACAGCCCGCTGCCCGCCCGCTTCGACAAGGCCGACCAGGCCGGCATCGAGACGCTGGCGGCGATCTATGCCGCGGCGAGTTCCTTCGAGGATTAGTTCCTCGATCCAGCATCCGCCGTCGAGTTCCTTCGCGCCCCCCTCTGTCCTGCCGGACATCTCCCCCACAAGGAGGGAGACCGGGCAGCTGTGACGCCGGCTCTCGCTTGCAACGCTGAAAATTGGCGATATCGGTCGCGGCATCCAATCTCCCCACCTGTGGGGGAGATGTCCGGCAGGACAGAGGGGGGCGCCGTGGAGCGCTACCTTTGAACCCTCAGACGAACTTCACCAGCATCAGGCTGAAGCAGCCGATGAACAGGAAGGCCGAGAAGGCGAGCGCCAGCGGGCGCAGGCCGCGGGAGCGCAGCTGCGAAATGTCGGCC
>NZ_RZQG01000774.1:0-2855 GCF_003998635.1 Mesorhizobium sp. M7D.F.Ca.US.004.03.1.1 | reverse complement strand
CGCTCATCGAGCTTATCGCCCTCAAGGATATCGATTGCCCGCCACACCTTGCCGCCAAAACCGTTGTTGAACAGCTTGTCGGGGTCCGGCAGGCTCGCGCCGTGGGAAAAGGTGAGCTTCACCTTGTCCTTGTGGGCGTTGCCGACCACGATGTTCCCGTCGAGGCACCATACCGGGCTGCCCATCCACTTCCACTCCTCGACGATGTCCGGGTCGGCTGCAAGGATGGTCTTGCGGATGCCAGCGAGCATCTCGGCGCGCCAGTCCGTGAGGCCGGCGATCAGCTGGTCGATCTGTTCGGATGGGTTCATTGGGTGCCTTCCTATGCCTCGACGCGTTTCAACCGCCGCCCGTTACCAGCGCGCCAGCTGGGTGATCTGAACGAGGTTGCCGCAGCTGTCGTTCAGCTGGGCGATGGTCGAACCGGTCACCTCGGTCGGCGGCTTGATAAACGCGCCACCCTTCGCCTTGATGCGCTCATAGTCGCCCTTGACGTCGTCGGTGAAGAACATGACCGCGGGCTGACCCTGCTTGAAGATGGCTTCCTGATAGGCTTTGGCGGCCGGGTTGTCGTTGAGCGCGAGCTGCAGCTCCGTTCCATCAGGCTCTTCAGCTGAGGCCACGGTCAGCCAGCGATAGGGCCCGTTGCTGAAATCGGCCTTCTTGGTGAAGCCCAGCACGTCGGTGTAGAAGCGCAGCGCGTTTTCCTGGTTGTCCACATACACGCTGGTTAGCTTGATCTTCATCGCACTTTCTCCTCTGTCGTATTCTTGCCTCTGTGACCGCTACGGAATCCAGCCGGGCAGGGCAGCGGCCTGCTTGATCCAGTCCGCCATTTGCGCCTCGTCGAACGCATCGTCTTCGCGGATGTCGATCCAGCGAACGTCCTTGCTTTTCGCCGTGCCGCCGGGTGGAATCGGCTGCAACGACATGCCTCTGAAGAAGGTTACCTTCACGTAGTGGGTGAAGACATGAAACGACACGAACCAGCCTTGACCCTCGATGCCGTAGAATGGCGAGTTCCATCGCACGGCCTTGCGAACGTCAGGCACGTTGCGCACGGTGAGCGCGTCGAGACGCTCGCCGAGACCACGCTTCCGGCCCGGCATTGCAGCGATGTAGGCCTGCACCAGGGCGTCGCCGTCGCCCTTGGCGATTTGCGGGTTGCCGCCCGAAAGCAGGACCGGCGCAGCCTTGGCCGTGGTCGATTGTCCCTGCGCCTTGGCCATTCTGCCCACTCCTATCCGCCGGCACGCTGCGCGCCGCGCCCCTTGGCGGCATAGGGCAGCACGAACATGTAAAGGCCGCTGAACAGCAGCAGGAAGAGCGGCAAGAGCGGCGAGTAGACCACCCAGGCGGGAGGCTGCCCAAATGCCATGGTGGCGAAGTTGGCGATGACGGTCAGCGTAAAGATGATCGACAGCCAGCGATGAATTTGCCGGATCCACTTGTTCCAGTCCAATGGCACCTCCCGTCAAAAAGAGCCGAAGCGGACCAGCAATCCGCTTGCCGGCGGTTTCAATCCAGCCGCGCCAGGACGTCCTCCAGGGCAGTAAGGAACCTTTGCCAGCCGACCGTGGCGCCGCGGAAATATGGCTGTTGATCCGGCCGGAAGCCCGTCTGCTCCATGCGCAGATGGGTTCCCGTGCTCGTAGCGGTGAGCGTCCAGGTGACGACGCTCTCGAGATCCTTGGTGTCCCAGGTGTAGGACAGTATCTTGTTGGGCTCGACCGTCTGGACCTGGCAGTCGACGCCGCCCCAGTCCGCGCTGAGATTGAAACGGTGGTCCACGACTGGCTTGAAGTTGTTCTTCATCAGCCACTCCTCGATCAGATGCGGTTGGGTGAGGGCACGCCAGATCTTCTCCGGCGGATAGGGGATTTCACGTTCGACGATGACGGAGCGCGTTTCGGTCGCAGTGTTGATCATTGGTCCATTCTTTTGAGCAAATTCTCGAGGTCGTCGAACCGGCTTTGCCAGAACGCGTTCATCTGGTTCGTCCAGTCGGTCAGGGGAGAAAGCGCTGCGAGCTGGGCGCTATAATGGGTCTGCCGTCCCTCATGGCGGTCGCGCACCAGTCCGGCCTGCCGGAGCACGCCGAGATGCTTCGACACCGCTGGCTGCGAGACACCCGACTGAGCTGTCAAAGCGCCAACCGTCTGCTCGCCTTGCCGGCACAGGCGCTCGAAGATCGCGCGACGCGTCGGATCGGAGAGCGTTCTGAACAGGACATCGTGAGCGTTGGTCATTTGGGATCGATAACCCGGTGGCTATTGATTGACGTATAACCGCCGAGATATGTATGTGTCAAGCGGGAGCGTGGGTGGTCACGATCCGGCCGTTTTCAAAAAAATCTTCCCATTGTCCCAAGGATTAGCCATTAGCCTTCGTCCAACAGGCAAATGATGGCGATGATGCTGGATGAAAGCGAAGCCTCCGACGCCGAACTGATCGGACGGGCGAAGGGCGGAGACAGGGGGGCCTTCAGCACATTGCTGGAGCGTCACTACGACTTCGTCTATCGCGCCGCCTATCGCTGGTGCGGCCGGAAGGCCGATGCCGAAGACATCGCCCAGGAAGTCTGTGTGCGGTTAGGCAAGGCGATCCGCGACTATCGCGGCGGCGGCGCTTTCACAACATGGCTCTATTCCGTGACGATGAATGCGGCGCGCGATATGATGCGCAAGACCGCGCGCGAGACCGTCAAGACCGAGGCTTATGGCGTTCATGCGCTGATCTCGGGCGAGGCGTCAGCCGAACCGGAAGACCCGGCCGAGGCGCTGTGGGCGGCGGTTCGGCAATTGCCCGACAAGCAGCGCGACGCGGTGCTGCTGGTCTACGGCGAGGGCCTGAGC
>NZ_RZQG01000773.1:0-2861 GCF_003998635.1 Mesorhizobium sp. M7D.F.Ca.US.004.03.1.1 | reverse complement strand
AGGCAGAACAGATCGCCAGCAGCAGCAAGAGGCGGAAGGCGCAGAGAATCCGGCCGCCAACACGACATCCCTTGTCTGTGAAGTCTGCCAGTCCCATCTCTCTTCCAGTCGCTCCCGGTTTGGCGCCAGGCGCCCGGTCGTTTCGTCGAAATGCCGGTTAGGCCGCGAACTCGATTAACGATTGGTATCCAGAGAAGGTTAACCAAGCCTTTTCATGCAAGGATCGTAACCCAGACTTACGTTACGGAACTGCTTTTTGCCGGCATCGGAAATCGGGGTTGCCTTCCACCCCGCCAAATCATAAAAGCGATGGTGGATCACTGCAATCCTGGAACCGCCCTCCTCCGCAGCTTCCTGCTACAGGGTCAGATGAAAAAGGCGGCTCCTTTCGCTTCACGCGAAAAGGGTTCAGGTGATCGCGACGAATTTCGCAGGTGTGCGCCCGTGGCGGGGGAATCGCCTGCGTGAGGAAAACGGCCGGGTTTGTTCCCGCGCCGGCTCTGTATGAGCAAACAAGCTGGTCCGGTTCGTCCGGGCTTTGGTTCAAAAGGTTCTGCTGGTGACGATGGCTTCAAGCGCAATCATGGAAAGGTCCGCATCAAACCGCGCCATTGTGGCTGCGGGCGGCACCGCCATGGCGCTCAAGCGACGGCCGGCGGACGTTAAGATATCCGGCACCCACACTCCAGACACGCAGCAGCAGGCATTGCCTCGCAAGCTGCGGCTGACGGCTGCCGGGGGGAAACGAAATAATGCCCAACAAAATGCTGATAGACGCCTCCCACCCGGAGGAAACACGCGTTGTCGTCGTTCGCGGTAACCGTATTGAAGAATTCGACTTTGAATCCCAGGACAAGAAGCAGCTCAAAGGAAACATCTACCTAGCCCGCGTAACGCGCGTAGAGCCCTCCCTTCAGGCAGCCTTTGTCGAATATGGCGGCAACCGTCACGGTTTTCTCGCCTTCAGTGAAATTCACCCTGACTACTACCAGATTCCGGTCGCCGATCGTCAGGCACTGCTGCGCGCCGAAGCGCAGGAGGCCGAGGACGAGGAAAACGAGGACGGCGACGGCGATGATCGCCAGAGCCGCGATCGTGGACGGCGCGGCCGCCGGCGCGGCGGCAAGCCCCGCGACCGCGGTGAGCACAAGCGCGATGCAGCCGATTCCGACGAGGCAAGCGAAGGCAGCGACAATGGCGACGTCGTTGTCGAAGAGATCTCCCACACCTCCGAGATCATCGAACACGCAGCCGATACATCGGAACATTCGGATGCCTCGGGGCATGCCGACGCGTCCGAGCATGAGGAAGCTTCAACTGACCAGGACGAAGCAGAGCCCCGCGAAGGCGGCCCGACATCGATCGCCGCCGCGGTCGAAGGCGATGTGATTTCCGAAGCCGTTCCCCAAGCGGAACAGGGCAGCGAAGCCACGTCAGGCGACAATGATCGCGGCATGCTCGAGGAAGTACAGTCCTCGCATCCGGACGATCACGAGGTCGAATCGGTCGGTGCCGAGGATGCGCTGGAAGAAGTGCGCAATCGCCGCAAGCCGGTGCGCCGCCAGTACAAGATACAGGAAGTGATCAAGCGCCGGCAGATCCTGCTGGTGCAGGTCGTCAAGGAAGAGCGCGGCAACAAGGGCGCGGCCCTCACCACCTATCTGTCGCTTGCCGGCCGCTATTCGGTGCTGATGCCGAACACGGCGCGCGGCGGCGGCATTTCGCGCAAGATCACCAGCGCGGTGGACCGCAAGCGCCTGAAGGAAGTCGTTGCCGATCTCGAAGTGCCGCAAGGCATGGGCGTCATCCTGCGCACCGCCGGCGAGAGCCGCACCAAGGCCGAGATCAAGCGCGACTACGAATATCTGATGCGGCTTTGGGAAAATGTCCGCAATCTCACCTTGCAGTCCACGGCTCCCGCCCTGGTCTATGAGGAAGGCAGCCTGATCAAGCGTTCGGTGCGCGACCTCTACAACAAGGATATCGACGAGATTCTTGTCTCCGGCGAGGAAGGCTATCGCGAGGCCAAGGACTTCATGCGCATGCTGATGCCGAGCCACGCCAAAGTGGTTCAGCCGTTCCGCGACACGACGCCTATCTTCGTGCGCAACGGCATCGAGGCGCAGCTCGACCGCATGCTGCAGCCGCAGGTGACGCTGAAGAGCGGCGGCTACATCATCATCAACCAGACCGAGGCGCTAGTTGCCATCGACGTCAATTCGGGCCGCTCCACCAAGGAGCACTCGATCGAGGACACCGCGCTCCACACCAATCTGGAAGCGGCCGAGGAAGTCGCGCGTCAGCTCAGGCTGCGCGACCTTGCCGGCCTGATCGTCATCGACTTCATCGACATGGAGGAGAACCGCAACAACCGCTCCGTCGAGAAGCGGCTGAAGGATCACCTCAAGAACGATCGTGCGCGCATCCAGGTCGGCCGTATCTCGCATTTCGGCCTGATGGAGATGTCACGCCAGCGCATCCGCGCCAGCGTGCTGGAATCGACCATGAAGCCCTGCCCGCATTGCGGCGGCACCGGCCATGTGCGCTCCGATTCGTCGGTCGCGCTGATGGTGGTGCGGGCGATCGAGGAATTTCTGCTCAAGGATTCGCGCAGCCACATCACGGTGCGGACGCCAGCGGCGACCGCACTCTATGTACTCAACCACAAGCGCGGCACGCTGGTGGAACTCGAAAGCCGCTTTGGGCTGACGATCACCGTCGAGGCCGACGATTCGGTCGGTGCGCAGCACTATGCGATCTTCCGCGGCGCGCTGGCTGAAAAGCCGGAAGGCTTTGTCGAGGCGCGCAGCTTCCCGGCTTATGTCGAGCCGGAAGAGCCCGAGGACGAGATTGTCGTCGTC